>JAOAPT010000447.1 GCA_025463045.1 Candidatus Solibacter sp. | reverse complement strand
TCGAGCAGCGTCTGGATATCTTCCCAGCTCAGTTCGTGGACGAAGCCGACCTGGTTGGCGTCCATGAAGCAGGGATCGCACATCATGTTGCAGCGGTTCGTCAGGTCGACGGTGAGCACGCTGCCGCGTCCGTGAGTGACGGTGCTGGAGCCGTGCTTGTGCAGCTTTTCGTCGTTGTGGGCGCGGATGTCGCGGCCGGGGAAGACTTCCTCAAGGTGCTTGAAGAAGGCGGTGTCGATCGCCATCACGTCTTCGAAGTGGCCGTGGATCGGGCAATCCTTGACCATCAGGATCTTGCCGTCGCGCTCGATGATCTGCGCCTTGATCTCGCCGGGCTTGTCGGTGTAGAGCACTTCGAGGGGCGTCTTACCGTCGAGAATCTGCTGGCGGATTTCGGGCACGCAGCGCGGGCAGAGCGAGTCGGTATTCCGGGGCCAGCCGAGTGGCGGCTTAGTCTTTTCCCAGCTCTTGAGCAGCGGCTTGTCGCTCCACTTGGGGACGAAACCCGGGTTCTGGCCGACCTGATTGAATTTATCGAAGACGAACCAAGCCGCACCGGCGGCATACGTCAGCGCTTTTTCAGCGTATTTAATTGGCTTGTGCATTGTCGTTCGTACTCCTCCTGAGTGAGCGGATCCCCTCGGAAACCCCCTCGCAAACCGATGATTCCATTGCGCACGTCACACACTAACAGATAAAGGTATACAGGTGCGCTTAAAGCAAGTATAGGAAGGGTCGCGGAAGGGGACTACCGATTGTAATTAAAACGTTGAAATTATTGGTTGTACGGCAAGTTGAGGGGTTGAACGGAAGAATTCGGGCATCGGGTGGAAAAGGGTCCTACGGCTAAGAAAGGGAACGGTTTACGCAAGAAAGCCCGCACCCGGTGAAGGGCGCGGGCGTGAGGGGAGAAACTCACAGGGGAACTACGCGCGAAGAGCCTGGATGCTACGGCGCCGGCGGGACCAAATCGCGAGGCCGATCAGTCCGGAACCCATCGCAGCGAAAGAAACCGGTTCGGGCGCTTCCGAGTTGAACGCGCCCGGATCGTTTTCGTCGATGATCAGGCTGCCAGGCATGTAGATTTCGCTGCCGGAGGTGAGCTGGAAGTTGAGAGCGCCGACGAGTTGGACGACGCCGCCCGGGATCGGAGTGCGCGCCCATTCGTAAAACGTGAACGGCACGGCCGGATTGCCGATGGCAAACGTGGAAGGGGTCGTCAGGCTGAGCACCGGCGGACCGCCGAGGCCGACCGGAGCGAAGACATAGTTCATCTGCGCCTGGGACGACGCGGCGTAGAATCCGCCGGCCGGAACCACGCCGATCGGAGGAATCGCTCCGTAGACGCCGATCGCGCCGACGCCGGCGGTTCCCGGAATTGACGGATTGAAGATGTCGCTGAAGATATAGATGTTGTCGTTAACGGGTCCGAGTCCGACATCGGCGGCCACCAGGTTGGTAATGCGAATGACGGCAGACGTGGTGGCGCCCGCGCCCAGGTTGCCGGTAATCGTTTCGTTGATATCGAAGCTGATGGCCAGCCCATCGGCCAGGACGAAATTCACACCGAAATTGGTTACGGATACCGCGCCGGCGCCGGCGACGTTTGCGACCCCAGGTCCGGCGCAGCCGAAGCCGACCGTGCCTTGGGCGCAAAGGACGCCCGCCGATGCGGGTTGGGAAATTGAGCAGGCCATCGCGACAATCGCAATAGCCCAGAGACACGTATTGCGCAACTGCTTCACGGACACTCCTCCTGAAAGTTCTGCGTTCGGGTCAGGCGATGTTCTCGAAAGCTAACTGAAGTTACTGGGGCTGCTAGAGCGAGACAGTCTGGTAATGCCCTCCTCCGAGTAACTACCGTTAGGGCATGTTAGCGTGCGATTTCTAGTACCACAATCCTACACTTGCTATGTCTTCAAAACTCGTACTAGTACTCGTGTAAGTGACGTAACATGACAAAAGCATCGACGTACCCAAGCGTGGGATGGAGAAAAGCGCCGGGCAAACGACCGACGATTTCGAAGCCGAAACTCTGCCAGATGCGCACTGCGCGCTGATTGGAGGACACTACGAAATTGAACTGTATGGCGCGGAATCCGCGTTCGCGGGCGCGTTCCAGGGAATGCGCGCACATTAGACGCGCGATGCCGCGGCCAGAGGCCTGACGCGCAGTCATATAGCCACAATTAGCTATGTGCGATCCGCCGCCCTGCTGGTTAGCCCTGAGGTAGTAAGTGCCGACAAGATGGCCGTTATCCTCGACAACGAAGACTTCGTGTCCGGGAGAGAACCAGTAATCGAGCGCCTGAGACTGGGTGAGATCGCGGGGCAGGGTATAGGTCTCCCCGGCGCGTATGGTGGGTTCGAGGATGCTCCAGATGGCGTCGCGGTCCGCCAGGACTGCCGGACGCACGGTCATGTCTGACGCGGTCACCTGTTATAGTATGCCTGAAATTCCATGAACGCCGTTCAGATTACCGGAGTTACCAAGAGCTTCGGAGACCTCGTCGCCGTCAACGACCTCTCCTTGAGTGTCCCGGAAGGCAGCGTATTCGGCTTCATCGGGCCGAACGGCAGCGGCAAGACGACAACGATTCGCATGATCGTCGACATCTTCTATCCGGACCGCGGCGAGATCCGCGTTTTCGGGCGGCCGCTCGACGGGCCGGGAGGAGCGCTGCTCGGCTACCTGCCGGAGGAGCGCGGGTTGTATCGCAAGATGAAAGTCCGGCCGCTGCTGGAGTTTTTCGGGGAGCTGCGCGGCGGGCGCAAGGTACGGAAGGAAGTCGACCTGTGGCTGGCGCGGCTGGATCTGGCGCACTGCGCGGAGCGGCGGGTGGACACGTTGAGCAAGGGGATGAGCCA
>JAOAPT010000425.1 GCA_025463045.1 Candidatus Solibacter sp. | reverse complement strand
TCAGCCATCGCTTCTGATACTGCTGCTGCGGCTGGTCGAAGCGCGTGTAATATACGTGCATCGCCCGCCGCGGCGCCGGCGTCCGGTTGGCCGTGCCCCCGTGCCACATATGCGCGTTCATCACCACTACGTCGCCAGCCTTCCCCAGCACGAGCTGCTGGTCCGGATGCGCCGCATAATACCCGGCCTCCGGCAGCCGCCGCCACAAATGCGACCCCGCGACGAATCGCGTCGCGCCGTTCTCCGGTGTGAAATCGTCCAGCATCCACACCGAGTTGCACACGCTGTAGCCCAATTCGTCCGCGATCGCCCCACTGTCCGCATGGAGCGGCTGGTCCGCCTCCGAATGCGGATCGGTCGATCGCACGTTCACCGAGCTCAACTTGAAGCGCGGCCCCAGCACATGCGCCATGCACTCCAGCACGCGCGGCGTCATGATTGCCTCTTCGAACACGCGCCCCTTGTTCACCAGGTTCGCCAAGCGCCGTGCGCCTGGCTCCTGCTTGAACTCCCCGCCCGCGTTCGCGCCTTCTTCCACGAACAATTCGTCGACCCGCCGCCGCAGCGCCGCCAGTTGCTCCGGCGTCATCAGCCCCGGCAAAACCAGGTATCCCTGTTCGTCCAGTTGCCGTCGTTCCGATTCGCTCAACATCGTGCCTGTTATAGCATCAAAGAGACCCATGCAAAAACGTTTTGAAGATCACGTGGTGCTCGTCACCGGCGCCGGACACGGTATCGGACTCGCCGTCGCCGCTCGCTTCGCCGAAGAAGGCGCGCGCGTCGTCATCAACGATCTCGACCCCGCCCGCGCCGGGCAGGCCGCCCGCACAGCCCGCGCCGATCTCTCGATCGCCGCCGACGTCTCCGACAAATCACAGGTCGACGCCATGTTCGATCGCGTAGAAGAGAAGTACGGCCGCCTCGACGTCCTCGTCAACAACGCCGGCAACATCTACGCGGCCCGCCACTTCCTCGAGGGCGACGAGCAGTGGTGGGATCAGGTCCTCGGCGTCAACCTGAAAGGCGCTTATCTCTGCTCGCACCGCGCTGCCCACCGGATGGCCCGCCAGCGCTCGGGCGTCATCCTCAACATGTCGAGCGGCGGCGCCACCCGCGCCCATCGCGGCAACGTCGCCTACGACGCTTCGAAGGGCGGCATCGAAGCTATGACCCGCGCCATGGCCCTCGACCTCGCGCCGTATGGCGTTCGCGTCAACGCCATTGTCCCGGGCCTGATCCGGACGTACGATATCTCGGACGAAGACGCCGCCCTCCGCGGAGAAGTCGTCCCGATGGGCCGCCTCGGCACCCCCGAAGACCTTGCCGGTCCGACCGTCTTCCTCGCCACCGACGACGCGCGCTACATCACCGGCGCATGCCTGGTCGTCGACGGCGGCGTCCTCGTGCAGCAACGCTCCGTCCCGCTCGATACGTTCCCGCTCTCACGCTTCCCCCGGATCTAGCCGCCGTCCCTACCGTAGAATAAGACCCCAAGGTATAATTATCGTTGAAAGGCCACGCATTCATGACGATTCGTCCCGAAGATGCCCTGGAGTACCACTCCTCATCTCCCGCCGGGAAACTGGCGGTAATTCCTACGAAGCCCTGCCGCACCCAGCGGGATCTCAGTCTCGCCTATACCCCGGGCGTCGCCGTCCCGTGCCTTGAAATCGAGCGCGATCCCAGCCTCGCTTACAAGTACACCGCTAAGGGCAACCTCGTCGCCGTCATCTCGAACGGCACCGCCGTCCTCGGACTCGGCAACATCGGCCCCCTCGCCGGAAAGCCCGTGATGGAGGGCAAGGCCGTCCTCTTCAAGCGTTTCGCCGACATCGACGTCTTCGATATCGAGCTCGATACTACGAACGCCGACGAGATCATCCGCACCTGCCAGATCCTCGAGCCCACTTTCGGCGTCATCAATCTCGAAGACATCAAAGCGCCCGAGTGTTTCTACATCGAGGAAACCCTGCGCGCCACGATGAAGATCCCCGTCTTCCACGATGACCAGCACGGCACCGCCATCATCTCTGGCGCCGGACTGCTCAACGCGCTCGAAATCGGCGGCAAGAAAATCGAGGACATCAAGGTCGTCTTCAACGGCGCCGGAGCCGCCGCCGTCAGTTGCGCCGCCCACTACGTCCGCCTCGGCGTTCGTCTTGAAAATATTGTGATGTGCGATACGAAGGGCGTCATCTACGAAGGACGCACCGAGCACATGAACGCCTACAAGGCGCGCTATGCCTCGAAGACCACCGCCCGCACCCTGGAAGAAGCCTTGGTCGGCGCCGACGTTTTCTTCGGACTCTCGAGCGGCGGCTGTGTCACCCAGGACATGGTCCGCGGCATGGCCCCGAGCCCGATCATTTTCGCGATGGCCAATCCCGATCCCGAAATCACCTACGAGGACGCCATCGCCGCCTGCCCCGACGCCATCGTCGCCACCGGACGCAGCGACTATCCCAACCAGGTCAATAACGTTCTCGGTTTCCCCTTCATCTTCCGCGGCGCGCTCGATGTCCGCGCCACCACCATCAACGACGAGATGAAGCTCGCCGCCACCCGCGCGCTTGCCGCCCTCGCCAAGGAAGACGTGCCCGATAGCGTCCTCCGCGCCTACTCTATCGACCGCCTCGAGTTCGGCCGCAATTACATCATCCCCAAACCCTTCGACCCGCGCGTCCTGATTTGGGAAGCCTCCGCCGTCGCCCAGGCCGCCATGGAAACCGGCGTCGCCCGGCAACCCGTCGATCTCAAGCAGTACCGCGAGGATCTCGAAAAGCGCCTCGGCCGCGCCAACGAAATCATGCGCGGCATGATCAACAAGGCCAAGACCGATCCCAAGCGCATCGTCTTCACCGAAGGCGAGGAAGGCAAGATTCTCCGCGCCAGCCAGATCCTTCTCGACGAGCAGATCGCCACCCCGATCCTCCTCGGCAGCGAGGCCAAAATCCGCGCCCGCATCGAGGAACTCCACCTCCACCTCGATGGCGCCCAGATCGTCGACCCGCACAAATTTGCGCGCCTCGCCGAGTACACCGAGGAGTTCTACAGCCTCCGCCAGCGAAAAGGCATCACCCGCACCGAAGCCGAGCAGACCATCCTCAACCCCACCACCTTCGGCAGCATGATGGTCCGCCTCAACGACGCCGACGCCCTCATCGGCGGACTCACCACGCATTATCCCGACACCATACGCCCCGCGCTTCAGGTGATCGATATCCGGCCCGAACTCCGCCGCGTGGCCGGCGTCTACGTCCTGATCACCGCCAAGGGCGACATCTATTTCCTGGCCGACGCGACGGTCAACATCGAGCCCACCGCCGAAGACCTCGCCGAGATCGCCATCATGGCCGCCGAGAAGGCCCGCCGCTTCAATGTCGAGCCCCGCGTGGCGATGCTCAGCTTCTCCAACTTCGGCAGCACTCGCCACCCGCTCGCCGATAAGGTCCGCCGCGCCGTCGATCTCGTCCGCCAGCGCGCCCCCGGCCTGATGATCGATGGCGAAATGCAGGCCGACACGGCGGTCGTTCCGCAGATCCTCGAAGAGACCTACCCCTTCAGCACCCTGAAGGGCGGCGCGAATGTGCTCGTCTTCCCCAATCTGGAATCGGGCAACATCGCCTACAAACTCCTCCAGCGCATCGGCGACTGCGAGCTGATCGGGCCGCTCCTCACCGGGCTGACCCGCCCCGTTCACGTCCTCCAGCGCGGCAGCGAAGTGAATGACATCGTCCATGTCGCCGCCGTCGCCGTGGTCGACGCCCAGGAAGTCGGCAAGCCCTACAAGACGTTAAGCACCGTGTAGGACAGGTCATGCGACAACATCCGAGCCGCGACGGTTACTCGCGCTTTGGCGAGCGACGGAGCGGTGGTCGCGTGGCCACCGCTTGCTCACGCGCGCGGCTCCGCTTGGGCCGCCGGCCCAAACCCGCAGCGTTCCCGCATCCGAGCCCGGAATCGCTCCCGCTCCTCCCCCGTCATCCGCCTCGATCGCGACCATCCGCGTCCCCCAAATCCCCCAAACAGAATCCGGCACAACGCCAGCAATCCCAGAGCCTGCCAGAACGTAATCTCCCGCCACCCGAAGATCGAGGGCGCCAGCCAGTTCCACAGATTCATCACCACCTCCCCGCCGATGAACAGAAACAGCGCCACTGCGCCGATCGCCACCGGAGCCAGCAAAATCAATCGCTTCCGTCTCATCTTCCTCACCCCTTCAAAAATTCGTCGTAAACGCTCTTTAATCGCTCGCGCAGATGCAGCACCGCATAGCGCTTCCGCGAAAGCAGCGTATTCACGCTCACGCCGCTCTCGGCCGCCATCTCCTTAAAGCTGCGCCCTTCTAACTCGTGCGCGACGAACACCTCGCGCTGCTCCTGCGGCAACTCATCGACGGCCAGTTCGAGTTCGTCCAACAGCACGGCGCGCGCATACAGCGCCTCCGGCCCGTCCGCCGGCGAAGGCAGCAGATCTTCCCACCGCAGCAGTTCGTCGTCTTCGTTCACGACGGCCGTATCGCTGAAGTTCTCCGGCTTCTTCTTGCGGAAAAGATCCGTGATCCGGTTGCGCGCCACGCGAAACAGCCAGCCCGTGACATGCTCGATCGGCATCAGCAGGCGGTTCGCTTCCACCAGTTCGTAGAAGACGTCCTGCAGAATGTCCTCCGCGTCGCGCGGGTCGGGCACACGCTGGCGAATGAAATTGCGCAGCCGCGATTGCTCCCGCCGCACCACTTCGGAGATCCGCTGATCTTGTCCGAGTGCCATCCGCTCCACGCTCGCCGCGTCATTCACCTACTCTTGTAGACGAATCAGGCGTGCGGATATTGTAGGGAGGAATCAGAGTGCCAGCGTGCCCTGGTAGGTCATTTCCTTCAGCGGGAACTTGATCGACAGGTGAAACGGGCCGAAGCGGCTTTCCAGCGTCACCGCACCCTCGCCCACCGTGATCGGATTCGTCCCGCGCTCAAAGAACAGCAGTATCTCGGTCGCCGATTCGCCCGATCCGGTGAGCAGGTGGGCACAAGGAATCGCGCTCCCATCTTTCCGTTCGAGCCGGCTGCCCTGTTGAATGCTCTCGAGCAACCCCTGGTTCGCGTTCACGCCGCCTTCCGCCTCTTTGCCCTTGGGCGGCGGCAACAGAGGCATTCCCCGAAGCCGGATCACATAGAACCGTTCGGTGCCTTCCGGCAACTCCGGCCCGCCCGCCAGCCGTACCGGCTTTGCCGTCTCCCACCGCGCGAGCACCCGGAACTGAATCCCCTGTCCCATGTCCGTGCTGGGAACCGGCGGCGGCTTCTCACCCATCGGCACACTGACCATGCCTCCGGGCCGGTCGCCCGGCCTCGCGCCCGGAACATCTCCTCCCGGCCTCGCCACGCCCTGGTAAGGTTTGCTCTTCTTTTCGACGTCGAACCGCACAACGCCCTGCCGCGCCCATGGGGACTGCGCGAGCAGAATCTGCTTCTCCTCATCGCTCCACGCGGCGGGCGCTTTGCCTTCCCAAAATTCCTTGCGCGCCCCCCGTAGAACTCGGACCGCCGGCCATATACCGACGGCCTGCAGCAGCCGCCTTCGTGTTCTCAGCACTGATGAATCCTTCACTTCATCGTAACTGGAAAACCCCGCACCGAAGGTCGCGGCAACGCGCCAACCTCAGTTGCCTTCCCCTTCCTATCCGTGTTCATCCCCGCCTATCCGTGGCCAATTCAGTTTTCACACCCGCCCGAGTCGACCAGCTCAAGCCTGGAACCGCTCTTGTTTATCTGCGTCGATCCCCGCTTATCTGCGGCCAGTATTGTTTTTCGCCTACGCCCCCCTATCTCACCGCAGCGTGCCTCTTCAAATCCTTCGTCACCTTATCCCGGGCCCCCACCTCGACGCGCGCCAAGATGTCCTCGTAATCATCTAAGTTGCCCGCACGCGGCCCGTTGTCGTTCTCCTCCACCGCCGCGATCCGGTACTTGCCCGGCCGTACCTTGTCGATCCTGTACGCGCCCACCCCGTCCGTCATCGTGAACGTAACGTCGCCGAGCGACACAAAGTCGTCCCGCAGCAGCGCAATCCTCGCGCCCGCCGCCGGATTGTCGCCCTCGAAAACCGTCCCCGAGATCGACCCGAACGCCGAACTCACCAGCACCGTCACCGCCGCCCCGCCCGCGCCTTCGCGCAAATTGAGTACATTCCCAACCACCTGGTTCGAACCGAGCGTCACCGCCTTCACGTACCCCGACGTCCACGAAAGCATCACCCGGTACCGTGCGGCCCGCACTCCATTCCACTGGAAGGTAGCATCCGCACCCACGTCCGACGCGGCCCGATCCACGAACATCCCGGGATCGACCGTCCCCAATTCCACCTTCGCCGGCTTCTGCGCTGGCGGCCGCGCCTGCTCGTCCTCGAATACCACCTGCCCCGATATATCGGAAGGCGGAATCACGCGAAGCTCGATGTTATCGAGATTCGATTCGCCGATCTCGACGTTCACCGGCGCCGTCTGCATACGCTGATTGCCATTGAACCATCTTGCCGTGAGGAAGTATTTTCCCGGGTCGACGTTCCACACCTCGAACGTCCCATCCTTCTTCATCCCGCTCATCGCGCGCGCACCCGTGGTCTGCCCAAACGCCAGCTCGACGCCCCGCTGCTCCGGTGGAACGCCAACCACCCTGCCCGATACCCGCACCATCGGCACGCGCATCAAACGGATCTCGATTCCGCCGACCTCGGCGCCCGTTCCCAACTCAATCCGTGTCGCCGATCGGTAGTCCGTCACGCCCGCGAAAAACGTCGGAGCGTAGCGCACCTCCTTCGTGCCGTCCGTGCGAATCTCCGGCGGCGGCGACCCAGGCAGCACGCCCGGCAGCGCGGCCTTCACGCGATACTTGCCGGGACGCAAATCGCCTAGCCGGAACCGTCCCTTATCGTCGGTGGTATCGCGGATTGTCGAGTAGCCCGGCCCTATTTCGATCGTCACCGCGGCCCCATCGACCGGTTCGCCGTCGGCATCCACCACCCGTCCGGAAATCGATCCCAGCGGCGCCAACCGGAATTTCAAATCGTCCTTCTTGTCGCCGGCGCGCAGCGTCACATCCACCGTCGCGCGCCCGCCGGGCCCCGTGAGCATGTAGAATCCGGCTCGCTCCGCCGACGCCTGGTACGTGCCCGGCACAATCCCCTCGATCGAGAACTTCCCTTCGGCCGTGGCCAGCGCGCCGTAGCTCTTCGCATCCGGTCCAGCCCCTCGCAGCACGATGTGCGCGCGCGGCACCGGTGCTCCGGTGACCGAGTGGGTGACCGAGCCCTGTAGCGATGCCGTTTCGGACCGAGTCTGCGCCAGCGCAGCCGCGGCTATCAGCAATCCGCAGCTACTTCTTAGAGCGCGCATCCACGTCCTCCTTCGAGATCGTCTTCAGGTCTTTGACAATACTCTCGCCCGCTTTGATTTCGATCTCTTCCGCGGCCGCGGCCAGCTTCTTGAGATCCTCTTCGTTGTTCAATGGACCGGAGCGGAAGATGTCCA
>JAOAPT010000424.1 GCA_025463045.1 Candidatus Solibacter sp. | reverse complement strand
GAGCCGCCGTTTTCATGGACGGCCGAGGATCGCCGCACGCGCGGCTACCCTTTCCTGCGCGACGAAGTCTTTCCGCGGCGCATGGCGATGCTCGGGATCGCGGACCAGATCCGCGCGCTCAATGAATCGCAGATGCAGGACGGAAAGAGGCGCGTGGAGACGCTGTTCTCGCAGTACACCCGGCGGCTGGCGATCACGATCGCGCTCGTCATCGGGCTCGGGCTGGTGCTGGCGGCGTTGACCATCCACAAGATTCTCGCGCTGGAGAATGTGAGCGCGGCATCGCAGGAAGCGCTGCAACATCTCTCGGCGCGTTTGGTCGAAGCGCAGGAAGATGAGCGCCGCTCGATCTCGCGGGAATTGCACGATGAGATCGGGCAATCGCTGACCGGCGTGCTGCTCGAAATGGCGAATCTCTCGAAGATGATTCTCACGCGCGATGCGGGCGTGGCGGCGGAGAAGGCGGCGGAGATCAAGCGCGAGGTGGAGAACTCGATCGGGGTGGTCCGCAATATGGCACTGCTGCTGCGGCCTTCGATGCTCGACGATCTCGGGCTGGTGCCGGCGCTGCAATGGCAGGCGCGCGAAGTGTCGAAGCGCAGCGGCATATGGGTGGCGGTGAACGCCGTCGGGGTGTCGGAAGAGCTGCCGGAAGAGCACAAGACGTGCGTCTATCGCATCGTGCAGGAGGCGCTGCACAATTGCGTGCAGCACGCGGCAGCCCGCAATGTGAAGATCACGGTTGAACAACAGGCCGATCAATTGCGGCTCGCAATCGAGGACGATGGTAAGGGCTTCGATGCGCAGCACGAGCGCGGCATGGGGCTGCTGGGAATTCACGAAAGGGTCGGGTATCTCGGCGGCAGGTTCGACCTGGAATCGGCGCCCGGCAAGGGGACGACGTTGAAGATCACGCTTCCGCTGGTACGGAAATTCGCATGAAGACGATTCGCATTCTGCTGGCAGACGACCACACCGTCGTCCGCAAAGGGCTCCGGCTGCTGCTCGAAAGTCATCCCGGTTTTCAGGTGATCGGGGATGCGGCAGACGGGCGCGCCGCCGTCTCGCTCGCGGTGGAACACACGCCGGACGTGGTAGTGATGGACGTCGCGATGCCGGGGTTGAACGGCATCGAAGCGGCACGCCAGATCTCCGCAAGGCTGCCGCAGACAGCGGTCGTGTTCCTGAGCATGCATTCCGATGAGAGCTACGTGCTGAAGGCGCTGAAGGCGGGGGCGCGGGCGTACCTGCTGAAAGATTCGGCGGAACATGATCTGATCGCGGCGGTGATCGCGGTCAGCGAGGGGAAGGCGTTCTTCAGTCCGGCGATCAGCAAAATGTTGGTGGAGGATTACATGCGGCAGATGCAGGAGAAGCAGGTCGAGGATAGCTACGATCTGCTGACGACGCGTGAGCGCGAGGTGCTGCAATTGCTCGCGGAAGGGCGGAATAATAAGGTGATCGCGGGCATCTTGAATTTGAGTCAGTATACCGTGGAGACGCACCGCGGCAATATTTTGCAGAAGCTGAATTTGCACAGCGGCGCGGAGGTGATTCTCTACGCGATTCGCAAGGGCGTGATCAGTTAAGGGCAACAATCGGAGCCGCGACCGTGACTCGCGCTTTGGCGAGCGAGGGAGCGGTGGTCACGAGGTGTTACCGACGGCGCTTGGTGGGCAAACTCGACGTTGACATGCGACAAAAAGCGATCGCCTGTCCCACATTACCGGCGAGGAGGAGCAGACGCTTTGACGGCGCGCTCGAAAGCCCAGTCGCGGATGTGATTGATCTGCTCCTTCATGGTGCGTGAGAGCGGCACGATGCTGGCGGCAATCTTCACTAAATCCGATTCGACGATGTCGCGGTCCGCCAGGCGCGCCGTGGTGATCGCGGAAACGACGCACTGCTCGATTTCTGCGCCGGTCCAACCGTTCGTAAAGCCGACTAACTGGGGCAAATTGAATTTCGCTGGATCCTCTCCGCGCCGGGCGAGATGGATTTTGAAAATCTCGATCCGCTCCTCCTCGCCGGGAAGATCGACGAAGAAGACTTCATCGAAGCGTCCTTTGCGAATCATTTCCGCGGGCAAGAGGTCGATGCGATTGGCGGTCGCGGCGACAAACAGCCCGCGTGTTTTTTCCTGCATCCAGGTGAGGAAGAAGGCGAAGATGCGCCCCTGCTCGCCGCCCGAATCGGTGGACGTAATGCCCATTTCGATTTCGTCGAACCAGAGGACGGCGGGCGCCATGTCCTCCATCATCTTGCAGGCTTCGACGAACGCGCCCTCGGGCTTGCCGTGACGGCCGGAGAAGATCTCGATCATGTCGACGCGGTAAAGCGGAAGATCGAATTGCGAGGCGATGGCCTTCACCGAGAGGCTCTTGCCGCAGCCCGGAATGCCCATCATCAGCAAACCCTTGGGCACGATTTCGCTGCTCAGGCTGTCGCGCATCTGGAAGAGTTTGTGACGCTCGGTCAGCCATTTCTTGAGCACTTCAAGGCCGCCCACTTCGCCGATGCTGGTGCCGTCCGCGATGAATTCGATCACGCCGCTCTTCCCGATGAGCAGTCGTTTTTCCTCGAGTAGGAACGGCATCGATTCCGGTCCGAGCCGCGGATTTGCAGCGAGGGCGCGGCGCAGCGCGTATCGCGCCTCATCGAGCGTGAGGCCTTGCAGCGCGCGCGCCAGCGGATAGAGCACGGCCTCGTTCGTCTCCGCGGCGTCGAGCCGGCGGGATTCCTCGCGCAGGAAATCGACAAGTTCGACGACGTCGGGCGGACGCAGTTCCAGGTACAGCAGGCTGCGCTCGACTTCCTCCGGGATGAAGTGAACGGGCGAGGTGATGACCACGAACTTGCCCTGGTCGAGGCAGCTCTCGTACAGGTCGCGCAGGCGGCGGCGAATCTCGGCGGAATCTCGCATTGCCTCGTGGAAATCTTTCAAGTGGAAGATCCCGGGCTCGCGATGCGCGGCGATGAAATCCAGCGCGCTGCGCGGAGCGAGCGTGGCTTCGGCGGCGGTCTCGCCATCGCGATGCATGCCTTCGGTCAGGCTCCACGTCCACACCGAGGTGGGCGCGCCGCCGGGCATGCGGCCCGCGACCTCGCGGAGCACTTTCGCGATACGGAATTCCTCAGTCGAGCGGATGTACGTCAGCGGTCTCCCCGACTCGAACACTTCGCGGATCAGGGTCGCGGCGCGGCTCTCGCCTGGTTGAGTGGACATGGTTGCTCTCTCATTATGGACGAGGCGCCGCGGCACAAAGTCGGCAGAGTTTGCGAAAATGTCCGTGATGAGCGTGCTCACCGACAGGGTGCTTGCCCCTGCCCTACCCCAGGAAACGATTCGCCAGCACCGGGCAGAGATCCGTGCGGACGTGCTGAGAAGGTCGCGTTACATCAAAGAGCCGAACTTCACGGCAATCCACCCGAGCGATGTCGAACTTCTCTTCGACGCGTACGATCACCGCTTTTTCGCAGGTTGCTGCAAACCGGAATTGAAGGAGAGGCCGTTGCGATTCGGAGTGTCGAGCCGGCTGACGGTTTCCGGCGGTGTGACCAAGCGGATTCGCTCGCGCGTAAGCGGCGACGTGCGGTTCGAAATCGTGATCGCCGGCGGAATGCTGTTCGATAGCTTTCGCGATCCGGCACATCGCGTCACGGTGTGCGGCCTCGAATGCGCCGACCGTTTGGAGGCGCTGCAACGAATCTTCGAACACGAATTGATTCACCTGATCGAACATCTGTGCTGGGACAGCAGCAATTGCGCCCGGACCCGATTTCAGGAGATCGCGACGCGCGTGTTTCTGCATCGGGAGCATACGCACAATCTTTTGACGCGCAGAGAGATGGCGGCAAAGGCGGGAATCCGGCGGGGTTCGCAGGTGTCGTTCGAATTCGACGGACGGCGGCTCACGGGGCACGTCGCGCGAATCACAAAGCGCGCCACGGTGTTAGTGCCGGACCCCGAAGGTGCGCGATATACGGATGGGAAGAATTACAGAGCTTACTATGTGCCGATCAACGCGCTGCGATGAGGGACACATTGCGCTCTCGGGAGACACGCTTAACCGCCCGCGTCCGCAGCCTTGATCTTCCGCACTTCGTCCCACGGAAGAACATTGCAGCGCGCAGCCCAGCGATCGTAGCGGCCCACCATTCGCTGCACGCGCGCGGCATCGGAGCCTGAAAGATCGCGCAATTCACAGCGGTCGGGCTCCAAATCGTAGAGTTCCCAGCGATCGGGAAAGCGCGAGACGAGCTTATAGCGGCCGTCGACCACGGCGCGATTGCCCTCGTGCTCCCAGTAAAACGCATCGCGGCGCGTAATCGATTTGCCCTGGAATGCCGGCGCGAGACTACGGCCTTCCATCGGGAGTACGCGCTCGCCATTGTGCAGTTCGGGGTAACTCGCGCCGGCGAGATCGACGCAAGTCGCCATGATGTCGATCACGTGGCCGTTCTCGTGAGTAAGCGCGCCATGGCGCGCGATTCCGGCAGGCCATCGCGCGATCAAGGGCGTAGCGATGCCTCCTTCGTGGACCCAGTGCTTATAGCGGCGGAACGGCGTGTTCGACGCGTTGGCCCAGCCGATGCCATAGCTCGCGAAGGTGTCCTCGCCGCCGGGCATGATGGTCGGATCGTTGCCCGAGCGCATGGGGCGTCCGTCGCGCGTCTGCTTGGGGCTGTTGTTATTGAGGCGTCCGCCCGGCAGCTCCTCCGCGCAACCGCCGTTATCGGCGAGGAAGAGAATCATCGTCTCCTGCTCGCGACCGGTGCGGCGGAGCGTCTCGAGAATCGTACCGACGTTGCGATCCATGCGGTCGATCTGCGCGGCGTAAACTTCCATGCGGCGTTGCTGCCATTCGCGATCGGGCGCGTCTTTCCACGCGGGAACTTCCGAATCGCGTGGAGTGAGCCCCCACTTCTTGTCAACCAGGCCGGTGCGGATCATGCGCTCGTGGCGCTCCGCGCGGAGTGCGTCCCACCCATCGCGATAGCGTCCGGGGTAGCGTTCGATATCGCTGTCGAAGGCGTGCAGCGGCCAATGGGGCGAGGTGAAACCGACGTATAGGAAGAAGGGATCGGATTGCTTCGCCTCTTCGATGTAGGTCGCGGCGTTGCGCGCGATGGCGTCGGTGAGGTAGTAATTCTCGCCTTCGGGCTCGATCGGGTTGTTGTCGCGCGTCAGAGTCCACGGCTGATAGTAGCTGGCGGCGCCGGAGATGATGCCGTAGAATCGGTCGAAGCCGCGCTGCAAGGGCCAGTTGTGTTTGCGCGCATTGTTCGGCGTCACGTGCCACTTGCCGCTCATCATTGTCTGATAGCCCGCGCCGCGGAGCACCTGCGCGATCGTCACGCAACTCTTATTGAGATCGCCCTGATAGCCGGGCAGCGTGGGACGAGGATTCACCATGTGGCCGACCCCGGCCTGATGCGCATAGAGTCCGGTGAGCAGGCTGGTGCGGCTGGGACAGCAGCGTGCCGTATTGCGAAAATGCGTGAAGCGCACGCCCGATTGTGCGAGGCTGTCGATGTTGGGCGTGCGGATCTCGCTGCCGTAGCAGCCCAGATCGCTGAAGCCCATATCGTCGGCCAGCATGACGATAATGTTGGGACGTTTGGGAGCGGCGGAAAGTGCGGAGCAGGCGCCCGCAGCCGCGAGTTTGACGAAATCTCTTCGGTCGATCAAGCTGCCATTCTGTCACGAAGAGGGATGGACGGAAAGGGGCGGAGGGTCCGCCCCTGGTTTACTTCACTGGTCTACTTCTTGTGCGCCGCGCGACTGCACGCGGTTTCGGCGCCCGTGGGATCGATCGCCGAATTGCCCTGCTCGATGTAAACGATCTTGCCTTCCTTATCGATGACGAACGTCGAACGGTTGGCCATTCCGTTGTCGGGCATCAAGACGCCGTAGGCCGCCGACACTTCACGCTTAGCAAAATCGCTCAACAGCGGGAACTTGATATCGGTCTTTGCGGCGAATTCTTTTTGGGAAGGAGTGTTGTCGGTACTGATGCCGAAAACCTTGGTCTCCGAAGCATCGAATTTTGCCATACCAGACTGGTAGGCGGTGACTTCCTTCGTTCAACCACCGGTGAAGGCGGCCGGGAAGAAGGCGAGGACGACATTGCTTTTGCCGCGGAGATCGCTGAGTTTCACCTTGCCGCC
>JAOAPT010000417.1 GCA_025463045.1 Candidatus Solibacter sp. | reverse complement strand
ACGAGTTGCAGCACCGCGCTCGGGATGGTGGTAGAAAAGTCGGCCGAGGAAATCCGTCCCAGGTTGGAAAATGGGATCAGGGACCCGGTGGTCGAACTCGTGCTGGGAGTGGTAGTGGTGGGAGTCGTCGTCCCGGTGGATGTCGAGGTGCCGGTCGTGGTTGTGCCGGTGGTGGTGGTGCTAGGGTTGTTGACGACCTGCAGTCCGCCGCGCGGGGTGAAGTTTGCCGGAATGTTAAGGCCGGTGTTGGCGATGGCGGCGGTGAGCTGGCGGGTGTAAACGGAGCTCGCTTCCATTACGATGATATCGACGACGACTTCGCTCTTCGGCTTGTCCAGATCGTGGAGAATTTTTTCGGCGAGGGCGACCTGGTCGGCGCTTCCCTTAGCGATGATCGCGTTTTGCGAGTTATACGGGAAAAAGCGCTGGATGTCGGCGATCGAGCGGACCGCGTTGACGATTTCCTGAAGTTCCTGCGGAGTATTCACGTTGGACAGGTAGAAGACCTTGGCCACCTGCTCTTCGTAATCGCGCCGCTTATTGGGATTGTCCATCGTGATGAAGATGGTGTTCGGCGAGAGCGGCTTCCAATAGGACTTGGTGATGACCGCGAGATAATCCAGCGCCTCTTCGATGCTGGAGTTCTCGAATTCCACGGGAATGTTGCCGCGGACCTGCGGCTGATACTCGGGATCCCAGAGGACGTTGATGTTGGCAACCTTGGCGACGGTCTCGAAAAGCAGCTTGGTGGAGCCGTTGAGGCGGAGGTGAATCGGCTCCTGGTTGAGCGGCTTGAGGTCGGGCACGGGCAAAATGCTGGCGATGCGCTGCTCGGTGTCGCGTTTGGACTGCTCGCCGGGGGTGAGGGCGCGCTCCTTGATGTCGCTTTCCTTGCCCGTCTCCTGCACGCGCTTGCGTTCGCGCTCGATCATCTCGGTAGTGCGGCGGATCTCCTGCTCGGCGACGGCGGAGCCGGGGTTGATCGCGTAAGCCTTCTGGAATTCGATGAGGGCTTCGCCGAGCTGTCCCTGGGCACGGATTTTGAGGCCTTTGTCGATGTGCGATTGGGCCGTCTGAAAACGGGCCTTCTCGTTGGCCATCTGGTAGAGGATGTCGGCGGGGTCTTCGGAGAGCGCTTTGCCGTAGGACTCAAGGGCCTGATCCCACTCCTTCTTCTGTTCGTGGACGCGGCCTTCGGCTAGGTACTTGTCACCCTTTTTCGTCCGCGCCTCCAGCGGCAGGATGGGCCCAAGCAGGGCGGCGGTCAAGATTACCGCGGTTAACCGGTTGAAAAAAAAGATAGTTGAACGCATTCAAGGCCTTGTTTGGCGAGCTCGTGATAAAATGGTCTTCAATTCCCGATCGGGGATCATCTAAAGTCATAGACGTTGTTGGGCTTCCCTGCGTTGAGGTCAATTTGGCCGACAAGAAAGACTTCGCCTTTAAAATCTTGAGTGACAACCGTCAGGCGGGCCATAACTACTTCCTTTCGGAGCGGTTCGAATGCGGCATGGTGCTCACCGGGACCGAGGTCAAAGCGGCCAAGGACGCCAAGGTCCAACTCAAGGACGCTTATGCCAGCGTCCTGGGCGACGAGGCATGGCTGTTGAACGCGCATATCAGCCCGTACTCGCACGGAAACCGGGAGAACCACATTCCGGTGCGCAACCGTAAACTGCTGCTGCATCGCCGCGAAATCGACAAGCTCCAGGAGATCACGCGCGAAAAAGGGCTGGCGCTGATCCCGACCAAGATCTACATGAAGAACGGCAAGATCAAGTGCGAGATCGCGGTCGCCAAGGGCAAGAAGCTCTACGACAAGCGCGAAGCGGACAAAGCGCGGACGGCGGACGCAGAGGCTCGGGCGGAAATGCGGCGAAGAGCTTAAAGACATCCGACTGGCTGCGTGAGCCCCTTCATGCAAGCCTTAATCGACTGAAGTCGCGATTTACTCCAGCCTCAATAAACGACGGAGCCGGTGGCGAGCGGCGCCTGGCGAATTTCGAGACACCCGCGGCCCGTAGGCAGGACCTTCCCGGGATTCAGCCGCGCATCCGCGTCGAAGAGGAGTTTCAGGGCCAGAATCATCTCCAGCGTCGCCGGAGAAAACTGGCGCGCCATCAGCTCATTCTTCTCCATGCCGACCCCGTGCTCGCCGGTAATCGAGCCGCCGCAATCGATGCACCAGTTGAGGATGTCCGCGCCCGCTGCCCGCGCCTTGTCCATCTGCCCGGGCTTGCGTGGGTCGAACAGAATGATGGGGTGCATGTTGCCGTCGCCCGCATGAAAAATATTGCTGATGATCAGGTCGTAGCGGCGGGCCACCTCGCCGATAAAATGCAGCGTGGGCGCGATTTTGGTACGCGGCACGACGCCATCCTGCACATAATACGTCGGGCTGACGCGTCCGACCGCGCCGAACGCGTTCTTGCGTCCCTTCCACAGCAGATCGCGCTCCTCGGCGGTCCGTGCGACGCGGAATTCGCGCGCGCCGCACACCGTGCAAGCCTCGCGAATCTGCTCGACCTGCGCCTCCACATTTTCGCGAATGCCTTCGAGTTCGATCAGCAGGACAGCCGCCGCGTCCATCGGATAGCCCGCGTGCGTCGCCTCTTCGACCATCCGGAGCATCACCCCATCGAGCATCTCAACCGCGACCGGAGTGATCGCGCGCGCGGTGATCTCAGCGACGGTGCGCCCCGCGTCCTCGCTCGATTCATAAATGGCGAGCACCGTCTTAACGAGTTCCGGCTTACGCATCAATCGAACGACTGCCTTCGTGACCAGCGCCATCGTGCCCTCGCTGCCGGTCAGCAGGCCGGTGAGATCGTAGCCGGGAAGATCGGGCGAGCGTCCGCCGATCTCGACGATCATGCCGTCGGCGAGGACAACTTCGAGCCCGAGAATGTGATTCGTCGTGACCCCGTAGGCGAGCGTGTGCGGTCCGCCGGCGTTTTCCGCGACGTTGCCGCCGATCGTGCAGGCGCGCTGACTGCTTGGGTCCGGCGCGTAAAAGAAGCCGCTGCCCTCGACGGCGAGCGTGATATCGAGATTGACGACGCCGGGCTGCACGACGGCGCGCTCGTTCTCCAGATCGATTTCAAGGATGCGGTTCATGCGCGCGAAGGCGATCATCAGGCCGCCCTCGCGGGGGATCGCGCCTCCCGAAAGTCCGGTGCCGGCTCCGCGTCCAACGAACGGGACGCCGAATTCCTGGGCGATTTTAACGAGGCCCGAGACGTCCTCGGTAGTCCGCGGGAATGCGACCAGATCGGGGGCGTGCTTATCGACGCCGCCATCGTATTCGTAAAGCGACAGATCTTCGGGACGCTCGAGGAAGCCGCGCGGACCAAGCAGGTCGTGGACTCGCTTCTTCAGGGCGGCGGGGATCATCAGATCCTAGTGTATATCCGGTGTATATCCGGGTGTAGCTCCAGCGCGGGGGCGCTCGATCGACGCCCGATAGACGTACGATAAAGGAGTAACGCATTTCTCCCGTGGACTATCGCACCCTCGATCAACTCAGGAAAGTCAATCCGGCGTGGCGTCTGCTGGTGGCGGACCACGCGCCGATGATCGTCAGCTTCCTCTATAAGACGTTCATTCAGCCGAACGTGCGCACGATGCCGCAGCAGGAGCTCGCCTCGCGCCTGGCCGATTATCTCTACGGTCTGCGCGAGTTGCTCGGCGAAGAGGCGTTCCCGAAGCGCGCCGAGCAGTACCTCGACGATTGGGCGAGCGATCAGCGTGGGTGGCTGCGCAAATACTATCCGTCGGGCGACGACGAGGCGCACTTCGATCTCACGCCGGCCACGGAACGGGCGATCGACTGGGTGGCGGGCTTCCACCAGCGCGAATTCGTCGGTGCGGAATCGCGGCTGATGACCGTCTTCGCGCTCTTGCGCGAGATCTCCGAAGGGACGGAAGTGGACAGCGAGGTGCGCATCGCGGAGTTGGAGAAGCGCAAGGCGGGGATCGACGCGGAGATTCAGCGGATTCGCGCGGGCCAGCTTCCGATGCTCGACGCGACGCAGGTGAAGGATCGCTTTCAGCAGATGGCGTTCACGGCGCGCGGGCTGCTGTCGGACTTTCGCGAAGTGGAGCAGAACTTCCGCCGGTTGGACCGCACAATCCGCGAACGCATCGCGACGTGGGAAGGCGGCAAGGGAACGCTGCTCGAAGAGATTCTTTCGCAGCGCGACGCGATCGCGAGCAGCGATCAGGGAAAAAGCTTTCGGATCTTCTGGGATTTCCTGATGTCGGCGTCGCGGCAGGAAGAATTCTCCGAATTGATGCGCGGCGCGTTCGCGCTGGACGAAGTGAAGCAGCTCTCGCCGGATCGCCGCCTGATGCGCATTCATTACGATTGGCTGCAGGCGGGCGAAGTGGCGCAGCGCACCGTGGCGCGGCTTTCGGAACAATTGCGCCGCTATCTGGACGATCAGGCGTGGCTCGAGAACCGGCGCATCATGCAGATCATCCGCGGCGTGGAACAGCACGCGATCGCGGTGCGGCAAACGCCGCCATCGGAGAATTTCATGGAGCTCGACGAGCCCGCGCCGCGCCTCGATCTGACGATGGACCGGCCGCTGTACTCGCCGCCGTTCAAGGCGCGCTTCACGGTAGGCGCAGTCTCGGAAGGCGATCAGGATCTCGACGCCGATGCGCTCTTCGAGCAGGTCTATGTCGACAAGACACGGCTCACGGACCAGATTCGCCAGGCGCTGCAAACACGCGCGCAGATTTCGCTCGCGGACCTCGTCGAACACTTCCCGCTGACCCACGGACTGGCGGAGCTGGTGACGTATTTCAGCCTCGCGGCGGAAGAGCTGGGCGCCGTAATCGACGACCGTCACAAGCAGGAGTTGAGTTGGATGGACGCGGAAGGGAAGCGCCGGAAGGCGACGCTGCCGCTGATCGTCTTCAGCCGGCCGGCGGCGGAGCGGCGCGTATGACGATGACCAATCTCTCGCCGGTCCTGATCGCGCTCATGAAGGGCATCACGACGCGCGAAGACGATCCGGCGCTCTGGCAATCGCTGCTCGAATTGCAGGCGCGGGCGCGCGAGTACGTCTCGGTGCTCGGGCTCGAACTGATGCTAGACGAGACCGAGGGTTACGCGTATTTGCGGCAGCGCGTCGCGGCGGAGGGCGAGCCGGAATTCCCGCGACTGGTAGCGCGGCGGCAGTTGGGATATTCGGTGAGCCTGATGCTCGCGCTGCTGCGCAAAAAGCTGGCGGAGTTCGATGCGGGCTCGGGCGAGACGCGGCTGATTCTGAGCGCGGAGCAGATTGCCGACCTGATCCGGCTGTTCCTTGCCGAGACGGCCAACGAGGCGAAGCTGATGGACCGCGTGGATACCGACATACGGAAGATCGTGGATATGGGCTTTCTGCGCAAGCTGCACGGCAGCAATGATCGGTTCGAGGTCCGGCGGATCTTAAAATCGTATGTGGACGCGCAGTGGCTGGCCGAACTCGAGCAGCGTCTGGCGGAGTACAAGTTGCACGTGAGCGGAGAGCGCGATGAGCCAGTCTAAAAGCCTGTTTGACGTGCTCGACGCGAGCGCCGCTCCGGCCCGTCCCGGCTTCCGGCTGGCGCGGCTGGAAGTGCTCAACTGGGGCACGTTTCATCAACACGTCTGGGGTCTGGATCTCGGCGGCAGCAATGCGCTGCTGACGGGTGATATCGGCAGCGGAAAATCCACGCTGGTGGACGCGATCACGGCGTTGATGGTGCCGCGCGCCAACTTCAATAAGGCGGCGGGCGCCGCCACCGGCGAGCGCACCACGGAGACATATTTCTTCGGCCGCTACAAATCGGAGCGCGGCGAGCCGGGGCTGTCGTCGAAGCCGGTGTCTCTGCGCGGCGCCGATAGCTACTCGGTGATCCTCGGGCGTTTCGTCAACGAAGCACTGGCGCAGGAGGTGACGCTCGCGCAGGTCTTCTGGGCGAAGGCGGCGCAGGGTGCGCCGGCACGGCTCTTCGTGATCGCCGACAGCGCGCTTTCAATCACGGAGAATTTCTCGGGCTTCGGACAGGACATCAACACGCTCAAGAAGCGGTTGCGCAAACTGCCGAAGGTGGAAGTGTACGACGCGTTCGCGCCGTACGGGTCGGCCTACCGTCACCGCTTCGGGATCGACAACGAGCAGGCGATGGATCTGTTCCACCAGACGATCTCGATGAAGTCGGTGGGCAACCTGACGGACTTCGTGCGCGAGCACATGCTCGAAGCATCGGCGGTCGAGGAGCGGATTCAGGCGCTGATCGGCCACTATCAGGATCTGGATCGCGCGCACGAACTGGTCTTGAAGGCCGGCGAGCAGGTGGGCTTCCTGACGCCGCTGGTCGCCGATTGCGATGAGCGCACGCGGCTGGTGGAGAAGACCGAATCGCTGCGCGCCTGCCGCGAGGCGCTGCGTCCGTGGTTCGCGACGAAGAAACGCGCGCTGCTGGAGAAGCGCCTGGGCAATCTGGCGGCGGAGTTGGAGAAGCTGGAGCACGCGATCGCGACGCTCGAAGAAACGCGGCGCGGACAGTCCGCAGATCGCGATTCGATCCGCCAGGCGATCGCGGGACACGGCGGCGATCGCATCGAAAGCATCAAGCGCGAGATCGCCGACAAGCAGGCGCAGAAGGACGAGCGCTTCCGTCGCTCCGGCCTGTACGACGCGCGCGCCAAGGCACTGGAATTTCCGCCGGCGACTACGGCGGAGGTCTTCCTCGCCAATCAGCACGCGATCGCCGAGGCGCGGGCGGCGGCCGATGGCGCGCAGGCGGAGGCGCAGAACGCGCTCACCGAAGCCAGCGTGGAATTGCGCAAATTGCAGGAGCAGTACAACGAACTCGCGGCGGAGCTCGACTCGCTGCAGCGGCGGCGCTCCAACCTGCCGCGGCAGATGCTGGAACTGCGCGCCGGGATGTGCAGCGCGAGCGGCATACGGGAAGAAGACGTGCCATTCGCCGGCGAACTGCTGCAGGTGCGCGAGGAAGAGCGCGATTGGGAGGGCGCCGTCGAGCGGTTGCTGCACGGCTTCGGACTCGCGCTCTTGGTGCGCGACGAGCACTACGCGCGGGTCGCTGAGTGGGTCGATCGCACGCACCTCGGCGGCCGTCTGGTGTACTATCGCGTGCTTAAGGCGCGGGCCGGCGAACGCGCGGCCCTGTATCCGGCGTCGCTGGTGAATAAGGTGGCGATCAAACCGGAGTCGCCGTTCTACGGCTGGCTGGACGCGGAGTTGTGCGCGCGCTTCAACTACGTTTGCTGCGAAACGTTGGAGCAGTTCCGCCGCGAGCCGCTGGCAGTAACGCGCGCCGGGCAGAGCAAGGGACGCGGGGAGCGGCACGAGAAGGACGACCGTCACACGATCGGCGACCGCACCCGGTACGTGCTCGGGTGGAGCAATCAGCCGAAGATCGACGCCTTGAAGCGGGAACAGCAGAGTCTCGCCGCCCGGCGGTTGCCGTTGGTAACGCGCATTCAGACGCTGGAGCGGCAGCGCGACGCCGCGCGCCAGCGCAACACGAGGCTCGCGGAACTCGCCGTGTTCGATAGCTTCCGCGAACTCGACTGGCGCCCGCTGGTGACGGAGATCGAGCGGCTGGATCGCGAGCGGCGCGACTTGGAGGAAGGCTCCGACATTCTGCGCACGCTGCAGGATCAGTTGCGCACGCTCGAAGCGGCGATGTCGTCGACCGAGAGCAAGCTCAAGGCGCAACAAAAAGAGCACACGCAGGCCGAGGAGCGTCGCGAACGGGCGCTCGAACTTTTCACGGCGGCCGAGACGCTGCTCGCCGCAACCAGCGCGCAGATCAAGCAGGAGATATTCCCGCGGTTGGATGGGATGAGCCCGGCGGCGCTCGGCGATCACGTGCTCACCGTCGAATCCTGCGACAACCGCGAGCGCGAGCTGCGCGAGTGGCTGCAGGCCCGCATCGATGCCGAGGACAAGCGCATGCGCGCTCTCGAAGAACGTATCGTCAAAGCCATGCAGGCCTACCGCTCGCGGTATGCGCTGGAGACGAAGGAAGCGGATGCGAGCGTCGAGGCGGCGGGCGAATATCGCGCAATGCTCGATCGCCTGTTGACCGACGATCTGCCGCGCTTCGAAAGCGAGTTCAAGCGCTTGCTGAACGAGAACACGATTCGCGAAGTGGCAAATTTCCAATCGCAGTTGAATCGCGAGCGGGAGACGATTCGCGAACGCATCGAGACCATCAACCGCTCGCTGCACGGCATCGATTACAACCCTGGCCGCTACATTCAATTGGAGGCGACAGCCAACCCGGACCAGGAGATCCGCGACTTCCTTCACGACTTGCGCGCGTGCACCGAGGGGTCGCTCGGAACGCCCGATTCGGCGGCCTACTCGGAGAAGAAATTCGTTCAGGTGAAGCGCATCATCGAGCGCTTCCGCGGGCGCGAAGGCACTGGCGAACTCGATCGCCGATGGACGGCGAAGGTCACCGACGTGCGCCATTGGTTTACGTTCTCGGCGTCGGAGCGCTGGCGGGAGGACGATCGTGAATTCGAACACTACGCGGATTCCGGCGGCAAATCGGGCGGTCAGAAAGAGAAGCTCGCATACACCGTGCTCGCTGCCAGCCTGGCGTACCAATTCGGCCTGGAGATCGACGCGCCGCGGCCGCGGAGTTTCCGCTTCGTGGTCATCGACGAGGCATTCGGCAGGGGCTCGGACGAATCGGCGCGCTACGGCCTCGAGCTGTTCGCGCGGCTGAATCTGCAATTGCTCATCGTCACGCCGCTGCAGAAGCTCCACATCATCGAGCCGTATGTGTTCAGCGTCGGCTTCGTGCACACGGATAACGGCCGGCTTTCGATGCTGCGCAATCTGACGATCGAAGAATACCGGGCGGAACGGGCGGCCCGCGGCAAATGATG
>JAOAPT010000398.1 GCA_025463045.1 Candidatus Solibacter sp. | reverse complement strand
TCGGCGCTTGGGCTTCACAAAAAGCTCTTGCAGACCCCGCATTCATTGTGCAGAATGATCGTGAGTGGTGTTGGGAGTCTCGCCGCATCAGCACTGTGGATCGGGCAGAAATTGACCGGTTAAGTCGGCCACTCGGACAGAGGGGACGCTCCGCGGTCGCATTACTCCCGACAAGTCGGCATCGCGACTGTCACCACGGCGAGACCCCGGCCCGAAAGATTGCCTGTGCGATGCGCATTTCTCGTTCCTAATCGGTCTCGAACTTCCAAGCGCTGGAACCGGGGACCGCAAATGCAGAGTCCGGCCAGTGTCCGAGTGGCGCGAGATTCGTTCCCAGCCCGCCGAGAGCATCGCTGCTGCGGGGCCTTCGGAAAACGGCGTTTTGCCCACAACCAGCGCTCACCAGCCCGGGTGCGACTGGACGTATACTGTACCGTACTGGAGATGCTGAAATGACTCCTCAAATTGACACGAGTGATCGGAATGCATTGAAAAGTTTGGTTCGGGGCACGATTCATCTCCCGGGCGGCGACGGCTACGATCAGGCGCGGCAGGTCTGGAACGGAATGATCGACCGCCGGCCGGCAGCGATCATCTGCGCGGCAGGAGTCGCGGACGTGATGGTGACCGTCAGATTCGCGCGCGAACGCGGGCTGCCTGTTGCGATCCGGTGCGGCGGTCACAACGTGGCGGGAAACGCGGTGGGCGATGGCGGCGTGGTCATCGACCTTGGCGGGTTGAAGTCGGTTCGGGTCGATCCCGCGGAGCGCAGAGCGCGCGCGGGCGGCGGCCTTTTGTGGGGCGAATACGATCACGAGACGCAGGCCTTTGGGCTCGCGTCGCCGGGCGGCGCGATCTCGACCACCGGCATCGCCGGCCTGACGCTTGGTGGTGGGTACGGCTACCTGTCGCGGCGTTACGGAATGGCTTGCGACAACATGCTTTCGGCCGACGTGGTCACGGCGTCCGGCGAGCTGGTGACGGCGAGCGCCGGCAGCCACCCCGATCTCTTTTGGGCGCTCCGCGGCGGCGGAGGGAACTTTGGGGTGGTGACGGCGTTCGAATTTCAACTTCATCCGGTACGGGAAGCTCTGAGCGGGCTGATTGCGTTTCCGTTCGAAATGTCCAAGACGGTGCTGCAGCGATATCGCGATCTGTGTATGGAAGCGAGCGACGACTTGACGCTGATGGCCGGAATCCTGCCCGCTCCGAATGGCGGGAAGATTGCCGGCGTAGTGATGAGCCATTTCGGGACGGAAGAGGAGGGTGAACGCGCCATTCGGCCGATTCGCGAGCTGGGATCGGTCATTATGGACACGGTCGCGCGCATTCCATACTGCGCGGTGCAGCGGCAACTGGATGTGTCTTACCCGAAGGGGTTGCGTCACTACTGGAAATCCGCATTTCTGAAGAATGTCACTGACGATGTCATCGACCTGATGATCGAAACTGTCAGCACTGCGCCGTCGCCATTCAACAGCATCGTGCTCGAGACATACGGAGGCGCGGTCGCGCGCGTAGCCAATGACGCCACGGCATTCGGACACCGCGATGCGATGTTCAACCTTCTAATTCTGGCGATTTCAGACAATGACGCGATTGACGCGGAACAGACGGCGTGGGGGCGAGATGTTTGGCAGAAGATTCTTCCGCACTCAACCGGCGGCGCGTACGTGAATTACCTGTCGGCGGGAGAGGACGTGCATTCGGCTTATCAAGACGGGCGCTTCCAGCGCCTTTCGGCGATCAAAGCTCAGTACGATCCCGCAAATCTATTCCGCTTTAATCAGAACATTCCGCCTGCGGAGGGGTAAGGCCGGTGTGCCCTCTGGCGACGCGCGGCACCGCACTCCTGGCGTAACGGCAATCAGGCGGCGTTACCGGAAACTGGTCGAGTCCGCCTCGTGGCAGGCGTTCGAGCGCGCTTCGCCCGCAGGGTCGACGATCCGTGCGGGAACTCCGACGCCGTTCCAGTTCGACCGGACCTCCGAGTTGCTTTGGAAGAGTAGCGCTCAGAACCGGCCAAACTATTTGATCATAGGGCACTTACGCTGACACCGATGCTCAAACAGATTTGGCCGGTTATTTTCATCAATCCGGAAGCAATCCGGCGCCCGAAAATACGCTCGCGTAATGCGGAGTTGGGACCACCATCGCGACTTTGACAGCTACCTGCGGGCGGGGACATCACCGGCAGACTACATCCGGCGCAGGCAAGCGCGATGGGCCCCGAGTCCGGAGCGGTCCCAGATGTCGGCGATTCGCACTGCCACGTCGGCTAGCCGATGGGGTACTCGGAGGCAGGCGAACGAGTAATGTGCCGGCGACACGGGCACCGAGTGCCACTCGGTGCTCAGGCTGCCAGCCTGCCCCACCAGAGGTCGCGAAGAGTCTGGCAGGTTCAGGCAGGAAGTTATCCGAAGTTAGCTTGCGGTGCATTTGTTACGAAATTATGCTTGGACTACCGAAACGGGTAGCTAAGTTGTAGCCGATGTCTCTCTGGGGAAAACTCCGAAAACAGATCGTTGCCGTTGTCTTCGTGGCCGTATGGGCGCGCGCGGTCGGCGTCGGCGTTTCGGTCATGCTGCGATACGCCTATACTCCGGGGCGCCTGGCAGCGGCGACGAAAGAATGGCCCGCGGGAGCGGGCATCGAGCCCGCGGGCGGACGAGCCACACTGATCGTCTTCGCCCATCCCCAATGCCCCTGCTCGCGCGCCACGATTGCGGAGCTTGCGAAGATCATCACCTGCTGTCGTCAAGACGTGGACGCAACGGTGTTCTTCTATCTTCCTTCGGCGGATGCGCGCGACTGGATGGCGACGGACTTATGGCGCAGCGCAGAGAGGATCCCCGGCGTTCGCGTGATGGCCGATGTCCGAGGCGCAGAGGCGCGGCGCTTTGGAGCGCGAACATCCGGCCAGACGATGCTGTTCGATGCCGGCCGGCGGCTCGTATTTAATGGCGGGATCACCGCCGCGCGGGGGCACTACGGAGACAATGACGGCGAGGCGGACATCGTCGCGCTCTTGCGCGGCCAATCGCCCGCTCAGCGGAAGACGCCTGTCTTCGGCTGCGCGCTGACGGAGACGGACTGATGGCCGCAGCGCCGCAGACCACTACCGCAATCGACCATACCGCGCAGCAAGCGCGCGAATTGATGGCGCGGCACCAGAGCGACATCTACCGGCAGACCAGCCATCTCTTCGCGATTTTGCTGACGGTGCAATGGGTCGTCGCCATCGCCACCGCGTTGTGGCTCTCGCCGCGCACGTGGATCGGAGCGACGAGTTCCATCCATATTCATCTGTGGCTCGCGATCTTTCTGGGTGGCGTGATCACCGCGCTGCCGGTCGTGCTGGCGATCACGCGGCCGACCGAAGCTCTGACGCGGCATGTCGTCGCCTGCGGACAGATGCTGATGTCGGCGCTGTTGATCCACTTGAGCGGGGGACGGATCGAGACGCATTTCCACGTATTCGGCTCTCTCGCATTCCTGGCGTATTATCGCGACTGGCGAGTGCTGATTACGGCGACCGTGGTGATCACCTTCGACCATGCGCTGAGGGGCATCTACTTTCCCCAGTCTGCATTCGGAGTGATCCTGGCACATTCGTGGCGATGGATGGAGCATGCGGGATGGGTGGTGTTCGAGGACATCATCCTGATCAAGTTCTGCTCGCGCGGCGTCGGCGAAATGTGGGAGATCGCGCAGCGGCAAGCGTCGATCGAGTCGATCACGCGCGGCCTGGAGCGAACGGTCGAAGAGCGTACCGCGGAGTTGAAACACGCGAAAGAAACGGCTGAAGCCGCAAACCGGGCGAAGAGCGACTTTCTGGCAAACATGAGCCATGAGATCCGTACGCCGATGAATGGAGTTCTTGGAATGACGGAACTGGCGCTCGATACGGAACTCAGCGCGCAGCAGCGGGACTATCTCAATAATGTGAAGCTGTCCGGGGATTCGCTGCTGACGGTGATCAACGACATTCTGGATTTCTCCAAGATCGAGGCCGGAAAGCTGGAGTTGGATGCGACGCCGTTCCGGCTGCGGGAGTTCATCGAACAGACGACGAAAATGATGGCGCTGCGCGCGCATCAGAAGGGGCTGGAAATTGTCTGCGACGTGCAAGCCTCCGCGCCCGAAAGCGTGATCGGCGATCTGTCGCGGATTCGTCAGATTCTCGTCAACCTCATCGGAAACGCGATCAAGTTCACAGAGCAGGGCGAAATTATTCTGGCCGTCGAGAGCGTCGCGCAGGATGGCACGGATATCGAATTGCGCTTTGCGGTGCGCGACACCGGCATTGGGATTGCGAAGGAGAAGCAACTGGGCATCTTCCAGGCGTTCGTGCAGGCCGATGGCTCGACGACGCGGCGTTACGGGGGCACCGGTCTGGGGCTGACGATCTCGCGGCGTCTGGCCGCGATGATGGGGGGCAGTCTTTGGGTGGAGAGTGAGACCGGCAGCGGCAGTACCTTCTGGTTCACGGTTCTCGTGCAAGCAGCGGCCGAGGTGGAAGTCGCGGATCACTCCGATCAACGGCGGCTGATCGGCGTTCCCGTGCTGATTGTCGACGACAACGCGACGAACCGGCGGATCCTGGCGGAGATTATCTCGGGTTGGGGAATGCGGCCGCTGGTGGCGGACAGTGGCCTGGCGGCGATCGAGTTGCTGGATGAGGCCATCGATCCGGTCCCGCTGATTCTCACGGATGTGAATATGCCGGACATGGATGGCTTTCAATTGGCCGCGGCGATTAAGCGGCGCTGGGTCTCGCCGATGATCGTGATGCTCACTTCCGGGAGTCACACGGGAGACGTTGCGCGCTGCCGGGAACTCGGGATTGATGCGTATCTGACCAAGCCCGTTGCGCGGACCGAACTCCGTACGGCGATTCTTCGCGTGTTACGCGGTACGCCGGAGAGAGTGCCGCAAGCGCCGTCCAGGGCCCAGAGAACGGTTCCATCAGGCACGGAAGGTCTGCGGATCCTGCTCGCGGAAGACAACCTGGTGAACCAGAAGGTCGCTACGCTGCTTCTCGAACGGGAGGGACACCGGGTCGTCGTGGTCGGGACGGGGCGGGCAGCCGTGGTGGCGGTCGATCAGGAGGCGTTCGATCTGGTGCTGATGGACGTGCAGATGCCGGAGATGGATGGTTTCGAGGCGACGATTGCGATCCGCGCGCGCGAACGATTTACGGGCGTGCGGCTACCGGTGGTCGCGATGACGGCGTATGTGATGAGCGGTGACAAAGAGCGTTGTCTCTCGGCGGGCATGGACGGATATGTCGCGAAGCCGATTCGAAGGCAGGATCTGGTTGATGCGATCCGCCTGGCGACCACCTGCGCTTGACGCCTTCGCGAGGAGGGTGCTCATCTCGCCGGCGCCGCCAGTCTGCCAACTAAGCGGATGCTTCCTCGATTGCTTCCATGACTTGCTTGATGTTTCGGGTGAAGAATTGCACCGCTATGAAAAGGAACCACCACTCTGCGATCGCCTTTAACGTAGATTCGGTGGCTTCCTTTTGTACGTAACCAGGAGAAGCCGGCCTTCAGGCGCATCGCTTCCGCCTCCGCGGCGGCGAAACGCGGCGACTTAGGCATGGACTTCGACCGATGTGGTCAGGATCTCCCGGCTCATGCTGCGGTCCGTTCCTCGTCGGTCAGTGTTTCCAGGAAGAGTTCGACTGCCTCGCGAATATTGGACAATGCTTCTTCGACGGTGTTGCCCTGCGACTGGCAGCCGCGGAGTTCCGGGCACCAGGCGTAGCATCCGTGCTCGTCCTGTTCGATTAGCACACTGACTTTTCCCGTCATCGGTTTCATCCTACCGTGCGGTGGCGGAAAATTCGTGCGTAAGCGCCAGCCAGAGTCTTGATCTTTAAACCGTGTGTTCCAGAGGAAGATCTGCGGTGCCCTCGCGCGCGAGCTCGGCAGCATAGGCCAGTGCGGCCTGAATATCCGGCTCGTGAAGCGGTGGATAGCTCTCGATAATTTCTTCGCGGGACACGCCTGCGGCAAGATTGTCGAGAATCACGGAGACCATTACGCGCGTGCCGCGGATACATGCTTTTCCATGACAGATTGCCGGGTTAATGGTGATTCGCTCCTGCCAGTCTGGCATGCCTCATTCTAACCCGGGGTGCCCGGCTGCTCTCGATTACGGCTTCAATTTCGGTGACCACTCGGAGGGCGAACGTGTTGGCGAGGCGGACTGACCAGCCAAACGTGCCCACTTGGGCCGTGACGCTATAATTTAGGCATGTCTGATCGCGAACGCCTTCAATCGCTCGTGGATGCCCTTCCGGACAGTGAGATCCAGGTGGCCATTTCCTTTCTGACGGAACTTGGTGACCACGAAGTGATCGATGCCGACACCGCTGCCAAACTGGATTTGGCCCGTTCGGAACCGGGCGATGACATCTCCCTCGAAGAAGTCAGACGCCGGCTCGGGCTGTGATTCGTCGCGTCGTTTTCCGGCCCGCGGCGTTGCGCGATTTGACGCGACTCGATCGCGTCGTCCAGGCGAGAATCGACGCCGCTTTGGTACGTTTTGCCATGACTGGCCACGGGGATGTGAAGGCGCTCAAAGATCGTCCCGGAGAATTTCGGCTTAGGGTCGGCAAGTGGCGGGTATTTTTCAGCCTCGATCCTCCCGATCTGATCCGCGTCCTGGGTATTGATAATCGCGGCGAAGCCTACTAATTTCTCGGCCTGAGCTTCGTTAGTTGAATGCGTCGATTTCAGGTGGGGACTTCCGTCAACGACTCAAAGGTGTTCATCGGCTCGGGAATACTGGTGAGTGCTCTTCATCGTTCCCCCCTACCTCGCCGTGGCCGGTGACTTCTGCGCGATCGGCGTAATCGCGAGCGTTGGCTTGACGCTCTCCGTCACGCACTCGACCGCCGCCCCGAGCGTCGTCACTACCTGGACGTCGAACGCCTTCGCCAGCCGTGCTTCGAGGTCCTCGACCTCGCCCGCCCGACTCCACAGGCCGACCAGAATGCGCTGGCGGGGGAAGCGGGTGCGGAGGCGCTTGCTGATCGTGCGCGCGCTCATCAGCGCGAACGGGGCGAGCGCGGAGATGCAGATGATATCGCCGGGCTGGACGTCGACGTTGGCGAACGAATCGCCGGGAAGATCGGCGCGCGGGAGCACCGTCGCGAACACCCCCTTCATCTGGAGGATGTGGCAGAGCATGGCGGCGGTGATTTCGTCGGCGCGATCGACGGCGGGGAGACAGAGGACGCGGCGATCGGATTCGATCACGGTGCTGTCGTCTTCGTTCTGCGACGAAAGGCGCGCGATGAACTCTTCCATGCTCTGGACGATGAACGCCTCGCGATCGGGATCGAGGCCGCCGCGGTGGCGATCCTCCTCGGCGAGGCGGAGGGCGGGCAGCAGAACTTCGTCGTACACGGACTGCGGCGCCCGTTCGTCGGCGGCCTTATCGACGGCGGCCTGCGCCTCCTGCTGATCGAGCGCGAGCAGGCGCTGGTAGAGCTCGGCCTCGGGCGCGAGAACCGGCTCGTCGCCGAGGATCACGTAGAGGAATTCGAGCTGCGGCGCATGTCGTCCGAGGACCAGCAGGCAGACGGTGAGCGGCGTGGAGAGGACGAGTCCGATCGGTCCCCACAGCGTCGTCCAAAAAGCCGCGGAGACGAGGATCGCGAGCGAGGACACGCCGGTGTGCGTGCCGTACAGCCAGGGCTCGACCGCGTAGGCGACGATCAGTTCGATGACAAGGAAAAGCGCGAGGCATTCGAGCGGGCGGAGCCAGCCGGGGAAGACGGCGAGCGCCATCACGGTGGGCAGCGAACCGCCGAGGATGGGGCCGAGGTACGGCATGAAGCGCAGCAGGCCGCCAAGCGCGCCCCACAGGAGTGCGCTCGGGAGTCCGATGAAGTAAAGCCCGGTCGCGATCAGGATGCCGAACGTGGTGTTCACCAGAAATTGCATGCGCAGGTAGCGGGTGACGCGCTCGGCGGCGTCGTCGAAGGCCTGCGTGGCGCGCGGCAGGCGTCCGCGTCCGAGGAGGCGCAGCACGCGATTGCGCAGGTCTTCGCGTTTGATGAGGATGACGATGGTGAAGACGATGATCACGCCGATCGTGCCGATGGGCGCGAGCAGCGGCCCGGCGATGTTGCGCACGGATTGCAGCGCGTTGGGCGGGGGCTCGACGACTTCGACGGCGAGTGGCTTGGTCGAGGTTTGCGGCGGGGGCGCGGCCTTCTGCGTGCGCGAAGGCGCGCGCGGCACTTCGGGCGTCTCTGAGGTCTTGGGGGCGGAGAGCTCCTTGCTCAATTCCTGCATGCTGGCGGTAGCTTTGGCTATGCTGCCACCGGGCCGCCCCTGCAGCGATTCGATTTTGTTGTGAAGGTTTGCCTTATACGAGGGTAATTCGTTGAGCAGTTCGAAGAGCTGATTGCCGACCACGTAGCCCACACTCAAGACGCACGTCAGCGAGAAGAGGAAGACGAGCAGGACGGAGGGAAGACGGCCGAGTTTCCAGCGTTCGAGCCGGCGCACGGCGGGCGTCAGCAGGAAGGAAAAGAGAATCGCGACGGCCAGCGGCACGAAGATTTCCCGCGCGAAATAGAGGCCGGCGATGGCCAGCAGTACGGCCACCACGGGAGGGAGTCGGGGTGGTTCTTCGTACGGTGCGCGCGGCATTCCGGTTGGACGGAGCACATCGCGTGCCAGCCGCAGAAGTCAGGGCGCGTAAAGAGTATGGGCGCTTACACTGCGTCCACGGACTTATCCGAGAACGTCACGTACGGGAAGACTTCGGGGATGTGGGAATCGTAATGACCGTGGCGATTCCAGGTCCAGCCGACGCACGGGTCGAGCACTTCGCGCGCGCGGCCGAGCTTTTCGAAGCGGGAGCAATCGATGCGCCAGAGATCGCCATCCTTCGGCGGCAGGGAGCGGCCATCGGCGATATCGGCGAGGCCGCGCCAGGGGAAGGCGAGCTCGACGGTCCAGCCGCGATCGGTGTTGGCGCGGCTGTTGACGACGCCATCGACGTGGACGGCGGAGCGCATTCCGGGGTAATCCCAATCGAGGAACCCCCAACGTTCGCCGCGCGGGTGGACGTGTCCGCCGACGCCATCGAGCACCATGGTGCGCTGCGTCGCGGGGTCGAACTCGGGGCGGCCGTAGTAGGGCGAGCCGGGTTGGAGAATATCCTTCCAGATCCAGAAGACCTCATAGACGGTGTTGAGGGCGTTGATCTCGAATTCGTAGTAGGCGTCGCGGCCGCCGATGAAGACCTCGACGTCGTTCTCTTCCCAGATCTTGGAATCGCGCTGCGTCATCGTGCCCCAGACGTCGGTCTCCTCGATCCAGAATCCGAAGTAGAGGTGCTCGTCGTCCCAGAGCAGCGCGACGCGCGTGTCGAACCAGGCGGGGCGGCCGGTGACGATGTCGACGAAGGGCGAGGATTTCGGCGCGAGCTGCCAGGAGCGCTCGTCGAGCTTGCCATCGACGAGGATGGGGCCGGCGGCGCGGTAACAGGTGTAGCGGGCGGGCTGCAAATTGAGTGGCGCGAGCGGATCGTACATGACGCTACCATATTACCCATGGCGAACCCCACCGATCCGCTACTTGCCTGGCGCCGGGAATTTCCGATTCTCGCGCACACGACGTATATGATCAGCCACTCGCTGGGCGCGATGCCGGAGCGCACGCGCGCGCGGATGCAGGAGTACACGGACGCGTGGGCGGCGCGCGGGATTCGCGCGTGGGAAGAGGGATGGTGGATGATGCCGGTGACCACCGGCAACCTGATCGGGCGCATCATCGGCGCGGGCGAGGGCGAAGTGGTGATGCAGCAGAACGTGTCGATCTGCATGTCGGTGATCACGTCGTGCTTCGATTGGGGCGCGCGGCGGAATAAGCTGGTCACCGACGGGCTGAATTTTCCATCGAACAATTACATCTATCATTCGCTGGAGCGGTCGGGCGCGCGCGTGGTGACGGTGCCTTCGCCGGACGGGTTCACGCTGCCCGTGGAATTGATTCTGGATGCGATCGACGAAGAGACGGCGCTGGTCTCGGTGTCGCACGTGGCGTTCCGCAGCTCGTACGTGCAGGATCTGGCGGCGATCACGAAGCGGGCGCACGCGGTGGGCGCGATGGTGGTGGCGGACCTGTATCAATCGGCGGGAACGCTGCCCGTGGATGTGCGGGCGCTCGGCGTGGACTTCGCGACGGGCGGCTCGGTGAAGTGGCTGTGCGGCGGTCCGGGCGCGGGGTATCTATATGTAAGGCGCGATCTGTGGGACAAGCTGCAGCCCGCGGCGACGGGATGGATGGCGCATGAAGAGCCCTTCGCATTCGCGGGTGGGCCGATCCGCTACACGAGCGATATTTTCCGCTTCCTGAACGGCACGCCGAACGTGCCGGGGATGTATGCGGCGGAATCGGGGTATCAGATTGTGAACGAGGTGGGGGTGCCGGCGATCCGCGAGAAGTCGGTGCGGCAGACGACGATGCTGATCGAGCTTGCGGAGGAGGCGGGGTTCGCGATTCGCACCTGCCGCAATCCGGCGGAGCGCGGCGGCGTCGTAGTGATCGACGTTCCGGATGGCTATCAGGTGACGAAGGAATTGGCGCGGCGCGAGATTCTGGTGGACTATCGTCCGCAGGCGGGGATTCGCGTGGCGCCCCATTTCTATACGACCGACGAAGAGATTCATCACACCGTAAGTGAAATTCGCTCGATCGTGAGCGCTGGAGTTACTGCATGAGTCAGAGTAAGACGAAGTTAGCCGTTGTAATTGCGCTCACCCTGCCCTTGTGCGCGCAGGTTAAGATCACGCCGCAGGGAAAGGACAAGGTCTCGGTCGAGATCGATGGCAAGCCGTTCACCGATTTCTATATCGGCGCGGATACGGCCAAGCCCTATCTGCATCCGCTGAGGACGGCCGACGGGAAGGTGGTGACGCGCGGTTACCCGATGCTGCCCGACGTTCCGGGCGAGGCGCACGATCATCCGCATCATCGCGGGCTGTGGTTCACGCACGGCGACGTGAACGGCTACGATTTCTGGGGCAACGAGGAATCGCAGAAGGGGGCGGGGAAGGGCAAGGGGCGCGTCGTGCTGGAGCGGCTCGATAAGGTGACAACGGGTAAGAAATCGGCGACGTTGAATGCGAGCTTCGCGTGGAAGATCCCGACCGGCGAGACGCTGCTCATCGAGACGCGCAAGATGACGTTCTACAGCGACCCGCAGATGCGGACGATCGATTTCGACATCACGCTCTCGCCGCAGGTGGAGGTGACGTTCGGCGATACGAAGGAGGGGATGTTCGCGATCCGGCTGGCGGCGCCGCTCGAGGAAGAGCAGCCGAAGGATATCCCGATGCCGAAGCGGACGGGGAAGATGGTGATCGCGTCGAACAAGTCGGGCGAGAAGAACGTGTGGGGAAAGCGCTCGCCGTGGCTGGATTACTCGGGGCAGATCGATGGCAGCACGGTGGGCGTTGCGGTGCTGGATCATCCGGGGAATCCGCGGACGCCGACCTACTGGCATACGCGGGCGTACGGATTGCTGGCGGCGAATATCTTCGGGCTGCACGATTTCGAAGCGGATAAATCGCGCGACGGGAGTTTGACGATCCGGCCGGGACAGCCGCTGCGATTCCGGTATCGGGTGGTGATCCACCCGGGCGACGTGAATCAGGCGGGGATCCGCGATATTTACACGGAATACTCGAACGTGAAGTAGAGAGCCCCACTTATGCGAATCTGGCTGGCGATCGCGGCGATGACGCTGCCGCTATGTGCGCAGGTGAAGATCACCGCGCAGGGTAAAGAAAAGATCTCGGTCGAGATCGATGGCAAGCCGTTCACCGATTTCTACATCGGGCCGGAGACCGTCAAGCCGTATCTGCATCCGCTGCGTGCGGCGGATGGGACGGTGGTGACGCGCGGGTTCCCGATGGTCAGCGATGTTCCCGGCGAACTGCACACCGACCTGCATCATCGCGGACTGTGGTTCGCGCTGGGCAACGTGAACGGGTACGACTTCTGGGCTAATGAGGAGTCGGAAAAGGGCACGGGCGAGGGTAAGGGCCGGATCGTGCTGGAGCGCGTGGAGAAGCTTGCGCCGGGGAAGAAATCGGGGATGATCCAGGCGAGCTTCGCATGGAAGAATCCCGCGGGACAGACGCTGCTGATCGAGAGCCGCAAGATGACGTTCTACTCCGATGCGCGATTGCGGATGATCGATTTCGACATCACGCTCTCGCCGCAGCAGGACGTGACGTTCGGCGATACGAAGGACGGCATGTTCTCAATACGCCTGGCGGCGCCGCTCGAAGAAGCGCAGCCGAAGGATATCGCTGAGCCCAAGCGGACCGGCAAACTGGTCAACGCGTCGAACAAGTCGGGCGAGAAGAACGTGTGGGGCAAGCGATCGCCGTGGGTCGACGATTCGGGGCAAATCGACGGGAAGACGGTGGGGGTGGCGATTCTCGATCACCCCGGCAATCCGCGGACGCCGACGTACTGGCACGCGCGGGCGTACGGTTTGATCGGCGCGAACATTTTCGGCGTGCACGATTTCGAAGCGGACAAAACGCGCGATGGAAGTTTGACGATTCGGCCGGGACAGCCGCTGCGCTTCCGCTATCGCGTGGTGGTCCACGCGGGCGATGCGAACTCCGCTGGGATCGGCGATATCTTTACCGACTACGCGAACACGAAGTAGCTATTTCACCGTGAGTTCGAAATCCACCTGCAGCACGAGCGCGTCGTTGGTCACGCGGATCTCGGGCACGGTCAACTTGCGGACCTCGCGCTTATAGCCGGGCTGCGCGGCGGGATCTTCGAGGATGCGGCGCGCCTGGTCCTCCAGCGGATATTTGAAATCCTTCGTCAGGCTCGCCTGCATCGACTCGCAAACCTTGCGGATGTAGTAGCCCGTCTTGCCCTCGCTGGCCACCTTGACCTGCTGCAAGCCGAGCGCTCCATCGCGATAGTTCGGGATCGCGGTCACCACTACGTCGAACGCGTCGCCGAGTCCCACGCATTGACCCGCGACATTGAGCGCGCTGCGTCCCGTGAAGCGCGCCTTGATGCGGAGCAGGCCGCCATCGCTGCGCACCTGCGGTTTTTCCAGGTAGGCGAAATTGCACTTGGCGCTCTTGCTGCCGTGAACGTAGCGGCGGCCCTCCTGCGTGAAGACCTGTTCGGTGAGCATGCGTTCGAGCGCGCCGAACTGAATGTGCAATTCCATTGCGAGCGCGGAGTGCGCGAGCGCGAGCAGGAGAATCGCGGTGCGCATTACTCGTGTTTTTCCAACTGCAGCAGGATCGTGCCGATGGTGAATGTCATGCGCACGCGGATCTGCACCGGCAATTTGCGCCGGTCATCCGACACCCAGAGGTTCAAGTGCGCGGGCCGCTTGTAGAGCACGCCGTTGAAGAGGTAGACCTCATAGCGGATCGTTTTAAATGTGCCCTCGGGAGTCTTCACGTCTTCGCGCGCCTGCGCTTCGACCTTCACCATCACGCTCTTCTTGCCGTCGCTGACCGGGATCTGCGTGCTCTGCCCAGGTTCGAGATTCAGCGTGCGGATGAAGAACAGGCCGCCCAGCACGTCGTGCACGCATGGCGGAATGTCGGTTTCCTGCGACAGCACCACGGCGTTGTTCTTGGCGCGATCGCGTTCCAGATAGATGGCTTTCTTCGTTTCCGCGTCGAAGGTCACCTTCGTTTCGCGCAGGCGGTTGCCCTCGTGCGTGATCATCTGAAGCGATTGCGCGCAGTAGGTCGGGCTCAACATCGCGACATACTCGTCTTCGACCTTGAACAGTTTGCTGACGATGCCGCTGGATTCCAGGTGCAAGTCGGCCTGCAGGCCGGGCTTCGGGCCGGTCGTCGTCGTCAGCTCCACCTTGGCCTTCCCGGCGGTGAACAGACGCCATTCGATGTTGTAGTGCAGTATCTCTTTGGTAGGCAGGCTGCTGCTCTGGGGAAGGGCGAGCGGCGCACAGACGAGGAGCGGCACGAGCAGCAGCAGGAAGCGCATGAAAGGCCAGTTTCGCAGATGCGCGGCCAGCGGCGCAATCATCTTCTACCGACGGCGCGCGTTATTTCCAGCACTTTGCACGCTACATTAGAGGAACGGTGAACGAAAAAGTCCTCATCATCACGGGTTCGACCGGCATCAGTGCCGCGACGGTGCGCATGGCGGCGGCCCGCGGAGCGCGTCTTGTGATTGCGACCGCCGACGAGCTCAGCGGCTTCGAGCTTGCCGCCGAAACGGGCGCGGAATGCTGGGCCGGCGATCTGACGCTGCCGCACTCCGCCGAAAGCGTACTGGCGCAGTGCCTCTCGAAATTCGGCCGTGTCGATGGCCTGTTCAATGCCGCCGGACTCAGCGGCCGGCGATTCGGCGATGGCCCGGTGCACGAAATCGCGGACGACGCCTGGCACACCACGCTCTCGCACAATCTCACTCTCGCCTTCCGCATGTGCCGCGCGGTGGCCGGAAGAATGTTGGAACAGGCGGACGGCGAAACCGGTGCGCGCGGGTCAATCGTGAATATGGGTAGCGTGCTGGCCGATTCGCCGGAGCCGCGCCACTTCGCGACGCACGCGTACGCAGCGGCCAAAGGCGCGATCGCCGCGATGAGCAAATCGATGGCAGCGTATTATGCGCCGCACGGCATTCGGGTCAACGTGATCGCGCCCGGACTGGTGCGCACTCCGGCGGGAGAGCGCACTCACACCGAACCCGCGTTTCAGGAGTTCGTTCGCCGGAAACAGCCGCTGAATAGTGGGTTGATCGAAATAGCCGACGTGGCGCGCGCCGCTCTGTTTCTGCTCGGCGAGGAATCACGCTCCATCACGGGAGAGGTGCTCAGCGTGGATGGCGGATGGCGGTTCAGCGGAGTTTGAACCTCGGCGACCGATCTCGACACCTTTCTGCCCTCGCTGCATGACGCCATCCGCTTGCTGCTGGAAACGACGTCACTCTCGGCGGGCGTCGGTGCAAGGGCAGTGGATCTCCCAGTTCGTCGGACTACGTTCGACGTCGCCGTGTTCGCCGATGGCGATGCGCGCGCGGCGCTGGCCGGCGAGATGGTATGGGCAGCGGGGGCACACGGGTGTCGCCGGACAGATCGGACATCTTATGGTGGGCCCCGAGGGTTCGCTGTGTTCGTGCGGCAATCGCGGATGCCTGGAAACCGTCTTCTCCGCATGTGCCATCGAAGCGGAGGCGCAGGCGGTGGTGCATCGCGGCTGCGATTCCGTGCTCACACGATTGTTTCGCGAGCAGCCGCAACTGGCGACCTGCCGCACCGTGTTCTGCGCCGCGCGTGAAGGCGATACGGTCGCGCAGAGCATCGTGTCGCGCGCGATTTTCAAGCTCGGCGCGGCGCTCGCCGGATTGCTTCATCTGTTCGATCCCGAGATCGTGATCCGCGGCGGCAGCGTTACAGACGCGGGGCGGATCCGTTGTACCCGATTGCGTGGCCGTGAGGTGCCGATCGGGGAGCAGATGGTTGCAGATAGATCCGGAATCGTCGGCGCCGCAGGACTGATGATGGTCCGCGCCCGTATCGCGCATCACTGGCGAGCAGATTTCATCAGCGCGTCCACTATTCGTAGCGAAGCGCGTGCGCCGGCCTTATGCGCGTGACGCGAAGGGACGGGACTACCGAGGCGACGATCGCGACTGTCATCAACGCCACCGCGACCGCTGCGAAGACCAGCGGATCGGTCGGGCGGACTCCGAAGAGCAGCGTGGTCATCAGCCGCGTGACGGCGAACGCGCCCGCCACGCCGATCGCAAGACCGATGGCGGCGAGCCGCACGCCGTGCTTCATCACCATCCCGATCACGTTGCCCGTGCTCGCGCCGAGCGCCATCCGAATGCCGAACTCGCGCGTCCGCTGTGTCACCGTATAGGCCAGCACGCCGTAGATGCCGATCGCGGAAAGGGTCAGCGCGAGCAGCGCGAAGACCAGACAGATGAGCATCGCGGATTTTCGATCGCGCACCGAACCGCTGACGCGCTCGGGCATCGTCTTCACGTCGAACAGCGGGATCTCGGGGTCCGCCTTGAGCAGTGCGGCGCGAACAGCGGCGGCGGCCTGCGCATCGGCCGCCGCGGTCTTGACGACGATGTGCACGGTCCGCGGGGGCGCCTGTTTGTAATCGAAGTATACGGCGCCGCGCGGGCTCTGGTCGGTGAGATCCTCGGCTTTGATGGTGCCCACGATGCCGACCACGGTGACGGCGTCGTCCTTGGGGTCGAGACCGCGCCGGATGTGTCCGCCGACGGCGTTGCCCTTCGGCCAATACTTGCGCGCCAGGAACTCGTCGACGATCGCGACCTTCTGCGACTCGGCGGTATCGTCCTCACGGAAATAGCGGCCGGCGCGCAGTGGAATCTTCATCGCGGGCAGATAGCCGGCATCAATGTCATTCCAGTTGGGCACAGGCGGCAATTCGCCGCTTGCCGCGTTGTAGCCTTCGACGCCGAGCGCGCTCGCGTTGGAGTTCCCGCCGAAGGGTAGCGAATCAGTGGCGCCCGCGGCGATCACGCCGGGAATCGAGCGCACGTTCTCCATCAACGCAGTCAGGAAATTGCGGAGCTGCGCGTCGTCCTTGTAGCGCGAGCGCGGCAGCGAGAACTGCGCCGTCTGCACGTTCTGCGATTGGAAGCCCGGGTCGACGGCGAGCAGGCGGGCGAAGCTGAGCGTCAGCAGTCCGCTGCCGATCAGGAGGATGAAGGCGAGAGACACCTGGCATACGACGAGCGCGGAGCGCGTCCAGAGCGCGCGCTTTTCAGTGGTGCCGGTGCGCTCGGTCGAGCGGAAGACCGCGTTGAGATCGCGGCGCACCAGGTGGTAAACGGGGACGCTGCCGAAGACCAGCCCGGTGATCACGGCGAGCGCGGCGCTGAACGCGAGCACGCTGCCATCCATGTGGATCGCGGCGCCGCGCGGAAGGTCGGCGGTGCCGACGAAACTCAGCAGGCGGATTCCGAGCGCGCCGGTGAACAGGCCGAAGATGCCGCCGATGGCGGCGAGCGCCATCGATTCGATCAGCAACTGCATCGCGAGCCGCGCGCGTCCGGCGCCCAGGCTGTAGCGGATCGCCAGCTCCTTCATGCGGATGCTGGAGCGCACCAGCATGAGATTGGCGACGTTCACGCAGCCGATGAGCAGCACGAATGCGACCGCGCATTGCAGCAGATAGAGCGTCGGGCGCACGTCGCCGACCAGTTCGTCCTTCAGGCTGTGCACCTGGGTAGCGAAGCGCGCGTTCTCGAGCAGCTTGCGCAGCTTGCCCGCGTTCTCGATGCTGTGCCGATTGAGCGCGTCGATGCGCTGCTGCGCGGTCGCCACCGTGACGGGCTTTTGCAGGCGCGCGATCATGTCCCAGTTGTTGCTGTGGCGCCCGTCGTCCGTGGCCTGGCGCGCAGTCCAGGTCAGCGGCACCCAGAGGCGCGCCTCGCGGCCGGGAAAGGAGAATGCCTCCGGCATGACGCCGACGATGCGATAGTTCAAGCCGCTCAGGCGCACGTCCTTCCCGAGGTTCGCCGGATCCATCGCGAACATCTCCTTCCACAGGCCGTGGCTGAGAATCACGAACTGATTCTTCTCGAGGACCGCGTCGTCTTCGTTAAACACGCGGCCCATCAGGGGCGCGGCGCGCAGCACGTGGAAGTAGGACGGCGTGACCATGTCGGCCTTCAGCCGGATGGGCGAGCCCTCAGCGCCCGCGTCCAGGCCGTTCGACGTGAAGAGTGCGACCGATTCGAATACGTCGGTCATCTTGCGGCGGTCCAGGTAATCGGGAATCGCATTCTGCACGCTCTTCGTGATTCCCGCCCCGGGGTAGACGTTGCCCATGGAGACCAGGCGATCCGGTTCGGCAAACGGCAGCGGCGCAAGAATCACCGCATGCAGCACCGAAAAGATCGCGGTGTTCGCGCCGATGCACAGCGCGAGCGTCAACAGCGCGGTCACCGTGAACGCCTTCTCTTTCCACAGGAGTTTGAAGCCGAAACGAAGGTCCTGAAGCATGCGCGCAATTCTCCCCACAGCGTATTACGTGCGAGGAGGAGAAAAGTTCGCAGAGATGTCAGCCCCGCTCGGCGACGCCAACTCTAGCGATGATCGCGTGACCACCGCTCCGTAACCGTCGCGGCTCTGATAGGAGTGTGCCCTTCAACGGAGTTCTTTATGGCCCCGTTCGGGGCCGCAACAAGGGATGAAAATGCGATCGTTTTTAGGAGCGTCATTTTCAGGGGGGCGATGATCGCCGACGAAGGCCACGCTCTCTCACGGTCGGGGCTTCGATCGCAGCACACAGGCCCGAACTAGTTTTCGCTCGGGATCTTCTCGGCGTGATCGATGATCAGCAAATCGAGCGGCATTTTCCTCGGCTCGATCTTCAAGCCGAGCTCGTCCTGCAGCCCGCGCGTGATGATGTTCACGGGATCCATCTGGTCCGGCGACGAGCGGTCGGGAATGTACTTGGCCAGCTCCACCGCGATGTCGTAGCGGCCTTTGAGTTCGGTGAGGTCGACCACCGGCGTGCGCAGGACATTCGAGAGCATCTCCACCAGTTGCGACAACGGCGTTCGCTGCACCACCACTCGCATCGTCTTCTGATCGGGCACCAGGCTGGCCTCGCCCTCGGTCTTCGACTCCTGGAATTTCGGGCCGCCCTTCGCCACCACCAGCGCGTAGGCCGACATCTCTTTAGTCACTCTGTGCAGCGTGACCTTGAAGCGCTCGGCCAGCAGCGTCTGCAGCATGATGCGCAGCTCGGCATCCGGTGCCGGACCCGCGGCCTTCGCCATGATGTCGTACCGTTCATTGCCCAGCCAATCTGGGCCGGAGACCTGGAAATCCATCACGTGCCACGCCCACCGGATGGCCGATTTCAGGCTCACGTTGCGCATGTTCACAGAGCCCGGCGCGATCTGGATGTTCTCGCGCCGGCTGCCTTCTCCGCCTGCTTTGCCGATCTGGCTGATCTTGACCGAGGCCACTTCGAAGGCGGGCGCCTGGCCGTAAGCGGCTGCCGCGCCCACAATCAGGGCGGAACACAAAGAAAGTCGCACCATGAACGGAATGACGTTCGCGGAGGCGAATTATTAATTGATAACTTGCTCCACTTCAAACAGGTGGACCTTCGGCGTCCGCGCCGCATTCAGGAGTTCACTGATCCGCGCCATCTCCGCCCGGATCTGCGCCACTTGCGGACGGTACGCCAGGTATCGCGCGATCGCCGTTTCCGCGCCCGCGAGCGACGGCGAATTCTGCCGCCGCAGCCCCTCCAGATACGCATCGAGCGCCTTCTTCGCCGCCATCGGGTCTTCGCCCGATACGCCCGCGCGACGCAGCACCCGCTCGTCGTATTGCGTGATTCCGCGCAGCATCGCGCCGAGTTGCCGCCGCCGTTCATTCAGCGTGAGCACCTCCTGCGCCTGCCGGAACATCGGCGTGTTCGCGTCGAGCGCCAGATTGATGCCGTTCGCCAGCGCGGCCGCCGTGTGCGTCCCGATCGCCGACCCATCGATGTACAGCCGGTACTTACCCTCCGCCAGTCCACGCGCGGCGATCACTTCCTGATCGAGCTCCTTTTCGATCGGCGCGATCGTCGTCGCCTCCGCCGCGTCCTTATCGATGGGGAAGGGAAGCGCCCCTTCGAGAAGTTCGAAACTCAGCAGCGGCCCGCCGCTCGCCTTCACCTTTGCCGCCGCATTCACGGTCTCCACCACCAAGCCGTTCGCCGCGTCGATCACCGTGCGCGAGACCACGGCCGGCGCCTTCTGAGCCGTCAGGAAGAGGTACGCCATCAGCGTGTGTCCGAGCGCGCCGGGATGCACGCGATCCGCGCCCACCAGCGTTGCCGCGGGATCTTTCTGCTGCCGAGCCAGATTCCACGCCGTCAACGGCCCGTTGAAATCGACCACCGACGCGCCGCTCGACGCCGCCAGTTCGCGCGCGATCCGCCCGCACTCCGCGAGCGCGTCGTTGACTCCGGGATTATTCTCGCGCTCGCTGCGCGCCGTCTGGTCGAACGGCGATGGCGTCACGAGGATGATTCGCTGTACGCCCGCTTCCTTCAGGCGCGCGAGAATCTTCGTCATGTTCGCCCGGTAGTTGTCGATCGAGCGCCGCCGCGCCGCGAGCGTTGCCTCGCTCGCCTCTCCCGCGGTGTATTGCCCGCGGCCCACGTCGTTCATCCCGAGCATGATCGCGACCACATTCGGTCTGTCGGGCAGCACGTCCGTCTCCAGCCGCGCCAGCGCGCCCGCCGCCGTGTCGCCGCTGATGCCTGTATTGAAGACGCGCAGGGTGCGCGTGGGGAAGCGCGTCAGGTAATAGTCCTCGATGTAGGAATGCCACTTGCCGTTGTGCGTGATGCTATCGCCAAGGAAGCTCACCGCGTCGCCGTCGACGAACGGCCGATCCTGGGCGCGCACGCCTGGAGCCAATCCGAGAACGAGAAGGAAAAGAGAATAGCGTTGGATCATCCTATTTACCTTTATCATGCCGCCACTGCCACCTTCCCTAGCCGCTCTGTAACAATAGCTGCGATACCATGGTTTCAATCAGAAAAAGGAGGGTAACTCTGCTGGGATTCCCATCGGGAAAGGAGTACGTTACAGCACCAGACAGGCGAACCGCGTTGGCGGCGTTGTCCGGCAGTGTGCTGACCGCGTGCCGCGCGCGCACGGAAGTCGCAGCGCCCGAAATCGAGTTCACCCGAATCCCGCAGGCCGACCCCACCGGCCGGGAAAAAAACGACATCATCGAGGGCCGGGTCAAAGGCCACCGCGCCGGACAACTGCTGGTGCTTTACGCGCGAAGCGGCAAGTGGTGGCTGCAGCCGTTGGTCGGCCAGCCCTTCACGCGAATCAAGGGGGCCAAATGGAGCAACGCGACGCATCTCGGCACGGAATACGCCGCTCTCCTCGTCGAACCAGGTCACCATCCGCCGCCCGTCCTCGATGCCTTGCCGCGACGCGGCAACGACGTCGCGGCGGTAGTGTCCGTGCCCGGCGGTAAGACCCCGCCCTCGGTGACGATTTCCTTCAGCGGCTACGAGTGGCGCGTGCGTGATGCCCCCAGCGATCGCGGCGGAAAAAATGAATACGCTTCCTCCAACGCGTGGACCGACGCGAACGGCGCCATGCACCTGCGTATCGCGAAACGGGACGCCGATTTCACCTGCGCCGAAGTCAGCCTGATGCGCAGTCTCGGCTATGGAACGTACCGCTTCGTGGTTCGCGACATCTCGCAGTTGTTGCCCGCCGCCGTCTTCGGGATGTTCACCTGGGACTACGCCGGAGGCGAGCAGGGCAATCGCGAGATGGATATCGAAATCAGCCGCTGGGGAGACCCGGTCAGCAAGAATGCGCAGTACGTCGTGCAGCCTTATTATGTCGCCGCTAACGTGATGCGCTTCACGGCGCCCCCAGGCCGGTTGATCCACACTTTCCAGTGGCAGCACGACCGTGCCGCCTTCCGCACGATGAGCGGATCGCGGGTCGTCGCGGAGCACGCCTTCACGTCCGGAGTTCCCGCGCCGGGCATCGAGTCGGTCCGCATGAATCTCTACGTGTTCCGCGCCCCCCATACGTTTCGTGACGGCGCCGAGGTGGTGATCGAAAACTTCGAGTATCTCCCGTGACCGCATGTCCAGAGGCTGCAAACTCGCGATCCTTGCCGCGTCGCTCACGTCCGCGGCCTTTGCGCTCGACCCGCATCGCGCCATCGGTCAATATGTTCACACTCAGTGGACCGCGGGCCGCGAGTTTCCCGGCGGAGCCGTCAACGCCATCGCCGAAGCCGACGGCTACCTGTGGATCGGCGCCGAAAAGGGGCTCGTCCGTTTCGACGGCCTGACCTTCCGCGCCTTCAATCCCTCCACGGCGGTGCTCGGACTGACCTCCGGCTTCGAGGGCGAGCTGTGGATCCGCATCGAGCGACCCGGAGTCGTGCGCTATCGCGGCGGCGCGTTTCAGGACGTCTTCCCCAATGCGACGCCCGACAACGGCGTCACGGCGATGGGGCGCGGTCTTCACGGCGACATCCTGCTCGCCCGCCCGGGTGACCCGGTCCGGTATCACGCCGGTAAGTTCGAGTCGATGACTCCCTTCGTGCCGGATGCTGCGCGCCTCGTGATCGCGGTGGCGGAGGCCGCCGACGGCGCCGTGTGGATGGGCACGCGCGATGCCGGCGTCTTCTTTCTCCGCGGCGGCCGCGCCATCGTTCCGGCCGGCGCGCACGACCGCAAAGTGAACTGCCTGCTCCCCGGCGTTGGACCCGAGATGTGGGTCGGCACGGACGCGGGCCTGGTCCGCTGGGATGGCAGCGAACTTACGCGCAACGGCGTGCCTGCCGCGCTGCGCAACGCCCAGGTGCTCGCGCTCGCCCGGGATCGCGAGGCCAATCTTTGGGTCGGCACCGCCTCCGGCTTGATGCGCATCAATCGGTACGGTGTCGCCACGGCCGCGCGCCGCGAGCCCGTCAGCGCGCTGTTCGAAGATCGCGAAGGCAATCTCTGGGTCGGCAGCGCGCACGGCATCGAACGCTACCGAGACAGCGCGTTTCTTACATACGATCATCTTACGTACGATCACCTTACTTACGATCAGCCCAACGAATCCGGAGGCCCGGTCTATGCGGGCGATTCCGGCCGCACGTGGTTCGGTCCGCCCGATGGCGGGCTCCGCTGGCTCGACACCGTGGGCTCCGGCCGTTTCACCGCGGACGGCCTTGATCGCGACGTGGTGTATTCGATCGATGGCGGCCCGGGCGAACTCTGGATCGGCCGCCAGCGCGGCGGCCTGACTCACCTCCTCACCGCGCACGGCGTGTTGACTTCGGAGACCGTCACCGCCGCCTCGGGACTCGCGCACGGCAGCGTTTACGCCGTCCATCGCGCGCGCGATGGCTCCGTCTGGGCGGGCACTCTCGGAGGCGGCGTCAGCCATCTGCGCAACGGCCGCATCACCACTTACACCACCGCCGACGGGATCGCCTCCAACACCATCTCCGCCATCGGCGAGACGCCCGATGGCGCAATGTGGTTCGCCACGCCCGACGGCATCAACGGTTTCGCGCAGGGTCATTGGCGCCTGTACACCAGCCAGGACGGCCTGCCGCCCGGGCGCGTCAATTGCCTGACCGCCGACTCCGCGGGCACGCTGTGGATCGGCACCGGCGCCGGGCTCGCGTACCTTCGCGGAGGCCGTGTTCAGACGCCTGGCGAGCCGCTCGCCGCGCTGCTCGATGAAGTCTTCGGCATCGCGCCCGACAGGCACGGAGGGTTGTGGATCTCCACCGCCTCGCACGTGGTCCGCATGTCCGATGCCGGCGGAATCCGCGAGTTCGACCCCACCGATGGCCTCCCCGCGGGTGGCGGCGTGCGGCGCAACCGCTCCGTAGTCGCCGACCCTTCCGGCCGGATCTGGTTCTCGCTTCAGGGTGGCATCGCCGTGGTCGACCCCGCGCGGACGGTCGATACGGTTCCCGCCATCGTGCACATCCAAACCGTGTCGGCCGATGGCAATCCGGTCGAGTCGGCCCCGCCGCTGCGCATTCCCTCGGCTCGCCAACGAATCAATTTCCGCTTCAACGGAGTGAGTCTGGCAGTGCCCGAGCGCGTCCGCTTCCGCTATCGCCTGGACGGCTTCGATCGCGATTGGAGCGAGGCCTCCGACGTGCGCGAGGCCGTCTACACCAATCTCGCTCCCGGCCCCTATCGCTTCCGCGTCATCGCCGCCAATAGCCAGGGCCTCTGGAACGGCAGCGAGGCCGCGATCGCGTTTGAACTGACGCCGGCCTACTGGCAGACGTGGTGGTTCCGCCTGTCGCTCGCGGGCGCGAGTCTGCTCGCCCTCCTCGCCGCGTATCGTTTCCGCCTGCATCACCTGACGCGGCAATTGAATCTGCGCTTCGAAGAGCGCCTCGCCGAACGCACTCGCATCGCACAGGATCTTCACGATACGCTGCTGCAGGGAATGCTCAGCGCCTCCATGCAATTGCACGTCGCGGCGGACACGTTGCCTGAGGAGTTGCCGGCGCGCCCGCAGTTGAATCGAGTTCTGCAATTGATGCAGCGCGTGGTGGAAGAGGGACGCCACGCGGTGTACGGTCTGCGTTCCGTGCACGATCTCGAAGGTGCATTCTCAGGCCTTCGCGACGAAGGCTTCGTTCCTCCCACGACGGACTTTCGCATCGTCGTTGAAGGCCGCCGCCGTGCCATCAATCCGCCGATCCGTGATGAAGCGTACCGGATCGCGCGCGAGGCGCTGATCAACGCCTTCCGCCATTCCGGCGCCGCGCGCGTCGAGCTCGTCCTCGAGTTCTCGCCCGCCGCGTTCCGCGTCCGCGTTCGCGACAATGGCCGCGGCATCGATCCCCTGTTACTCGAATCGGGGCGCGACGGCCACTGGGGTCTTACGGGCATGCGCGAACGCGCCGACAGGATCAAGGGCCACCTCAAGTTTTCGACCCGCGCTACAGCCGGTACCGAAATCGAACTCACCATCCCCGCCCCCATCGCCTTCCAATCCCCCGATTAAAGGCGCGAGCGCTAAGGGAGTCGCATCCTCTTAGGTGACCACCGCTCCGTAACCGTCGCGGCTCCGATTGAGGGCTCGTATTCACGTGAGGCTCGGGCCATCGGCGCTCCGTCGAAGAATACACTCCAATCCGAGCCGCGACGGCTACGGAGCGGTGGTCACGCGCGGTCGGCGCCCACTGGCACACGCGCTCGAGGTGCCTTCTTTAACAGATCGGCATCGGTTATCCCCCGCACCTTACCTCCAAAGAGTTAACCCCAATCCCCTCGATTCAGTGATGCTTTCTTTCTCATGATCGGGCAGAGTGATTTCATGACGCCAGCACCAGTGAGCCAACTCACCCGCGACGTAATCCAGGCCTTCGACAACCTGAACGGATCGCAGCCCGGCTATCGTCCAGCGCACGCCAAAGGTATTCTCCTCGGCGGCCAATTCACGCCATCCGCCGCCGGCGCCTCACTCACGCGCGCGCCCCATCTGCACCGCCCGTCCACTCCCGTGTCCGTCCGCTTTTCCGATTTCGCGGGCGTGCCCGCCGTGCCCGACAACAGTCCCGACGCCAGTCCCCGCGGCATCGCCATTCGCTTCCATCTCGCCGAGCACGTGCACACCGACATCATTGCCCACTCCGTCGATGGCTTCCCCGTACGCACCGCCGAGGAGTTCGTCGAGCTACTTCGCGCGATTCACGAGAGCGGACCCGGCGCGCCGAAGCCCTCGCCCATCGAGAGTTTCCTCGGCACGCATCCCGCCGCGCTCGCGTATGTCCAAGCGCCCAAGCCGATGCCCGCCAGCTTTACTCGCGAGTCCTTCTTCGCCGTGAATGCCTACCGCTTCACCGGTGATTTAAGCGGCGAACGCGGCGTCGAGCAGTTCGGCCGCTATCGCATCCTCCCCGAAGGTGCGGGCGAGCATCTCGACGCGCAGGCCGCCGCAGCGACCCCGCCCGATTTCCTCTTCGACGAAATCAAATCGCGCCTCGCCCGCGGACCGGCTCGTCTACGGATCGTCGTGCAACTCGCCGCGCCCGGCGACGTGGTTGACGATTCCACTATCCACTGGCCCGACGATCGCCCGCAGATCGATTTCGGCACGCTCCAACTCACCGGCGTGATCCCCGATAACGAAGCCGAGCAGCGCCACATCATTTTCGACCCGATCCCGCGCGTCGCAGGCATCGAGCCCTCCGCCGACCCGCTGCTCGAGCCGCGCGCCGCTGTCTATCTGGCGACCGGCCGCCGCCGCCGGAGTGAAAAATGAAGGCCCTCCGTGTTTCCGGCGACACGCTCGTCGAGGACAACGCGCCCACGCCGCAGCCCGGCACCTGCGAACTCTTGATCCGCGTGCGCGCCGCGGGAGTCACGCCGACCGAGCTGATCTGGTACCCGACCTCACACCGCAAGACCGGCGAACCTCGCGCCGCCGCGATTCCCGCGCACGAGTTCTCCGGCGTCGTCGAGGCGATCGGTGCCGAGGTCGGCCGCCTCGAAATCGGGCACGAAGTCTACGGCATGAACGATTGGTTTGCCGATGGCGCGATGGCCGAGTACTGCATCGCAGACTTCTCCTGCGTCGCTCCCAAGCCGCCCAGCCTCACGCACGCCGAGGCCGCCGCCGTTCCCATCGGCGCCCTTACCGCATGGCAAGGACTCTTCGATCGTGCGCGCCTACAGCCCGGCGAGCGCGTGCTCGTGCATGGCGGAGCGGGCGCCGTCGGCCTCTTCGCCGTCCAGCTCGCGGCCATGCACGGAGCGCACGTGATCGCTACCGCCTCGTCGCACAATCTCGATTTCGTCGCCACGCTCGGCGCGTCGCAGGTGGTCGACTATCACGCCTTGCCCTTCGAAAAGATTGTCGAAAGCGTTGATGTCGTCTTCGATACCGTGGGCGGCGATACTCTCGCGCGGTCGTGGAGTTTGCTCAAGCCCGGCGGACGCATGGTGACCATCGCGGCAGGTCAGGAAACCTCCGACGCCCCAACGAAGAACGCGTTCTTCATCGTGGAGCCGAACCAGAAGCAGCTCTCGATCGTCGGCGATCTTTTGGAGTCGAAGCGCCTCCGGGCCGTGGTCGATACCGTACTCCCGCTCGCGGACGCGCCGCGCGCGTTCACCGGCGCGATCCCGCGTCGCGGTCGCGGAAAGCTGGTCGTTGCCCTATAAGTCGCCGTCTATAAGTTGCCCTATAAGTCGCCGTCTGTTCTAGTCCGGTGTGAAAGCGAACATTCCCCCGCACGCGTGTAGTCGATCATAGGAAGGATAACGAAACCGTCCATGGACAGACTCAAAGGCAAGCGTGCGCTCATCACCGGCGGTACCACCGGTATTGGCCTGGAAACCGCGCGCGAGTTCATCTCGGAGGGCGCGCGCGTAGCCGTCACCGGGAAAAATCCCGCGACGCTCGACGCCGCGCGGAAGGAACTCGGCGACGCCGCGCTCATCATCCCCTCCGACGCTGCCGATCTCGCCGCGCAGAAATCCGTCGCCAGCCTGGTGCGCCAGGAGTTTGGTGGGCTCGATATCTTATTCATCAACGCCGGTATTGCCGAACTGCGCCCCGTCGGGCAGTGGGACGAAGCTGCGTTCGATCGCTCCTTCGCGATCAACGTCAAGGGTCCGTTCTTCCTCATCCAGGAACTCCTGCCGCTGTTCGGCAAGCCCTCGTCGATCGTCATCAACGGGTCGGTGAACGCGCACGTCGGCATGGCTAACACCAGCGTCTACGGCGCCACGAAGGCGGCGGTGATTTCGTTTATCCGCACGATCTCCGGTGAACTGATCTCGCGCGGCATTCGCGCGAATGCCGTCAGTCCCGGCCCCATCTCGACCCCGCTCTACGGCAAACTCGGCCTGTCGGAATCCGATCTCAAAAACGTCGCCGCCGGAATCCAGGGCCTGGTGCCCGCCGGGCGCTTCGGCACGCCCAGCGAGGTCGCCAAGGCCGTGGTTTACCTCGCTTCCGATGAGTCGGCCTTCGTCGTGGGCACTGAACTGATGATCGATGGCGGACTCAGCACTCTATGAAGAATGGTTCGAAATTCGTAATCGTCGGCGGCGGCCTGGTAGCCGGTTACGCCGCCAGACAGTTCGTGGAGCTCGATCTGAAGCCCGGCGACTTGACCATCCTCTCCGCCGACTCCGCGATTCCTTACGAGCGCCCTTCGCTCTCCAAAGGATTCCTCGCCGGACGCGAGTCCGAAGCCGCCATCGAGATCAACCCGGCCGGGTTCTACGCCGAGCACGGCATCACGCTCCGTCTCGATACTCGCGTCACCGCCGTCGATCCCAAGCAGCAGCGTCTCACCCTGCAACCCGGCAGCGAGTTCCAATACGAGTCCCTGATTCTCGCCACCGGCTCGCGCGCCCGCCGGTTCGACAGCCCTAATCCCAACGTCATGTACCTGCGCTCGCTCGCCGATGCGAAGGCACTCCACGAACGTGCCGCCGGTGTCAAGCGCGCCACCGTCATCGGCGGCGGGTTCATCGGTATGGAAGTCGCCTCGGTCCTCGCCGGGCAGTCCATCGAGGTCACCATGGCGATGCGCGAGTCGCGCGTGTGGGAGCACTTCTTCACGCCCGAGCTCTCGCGCCTCTTCGAGGATTACTACACCGCGCGCGGTGTGCACCTCATGAAGAACGCCAGCGCTACGCAACTTCGCGAGCAGTCGGATGCCGCGGAACTTGCTGTAGCCGGCGTCGGCGCGGAGCCCGTCCTCGATTTCCTCGAGGGCAGCGGGATCGCCATCGATAAGGGCGATAAGGGTGTCACGGTAAACGAGAATCTCGAAACGAACATTCCCGGAATCTTCGCCGCCGGCGACATCGCCAACTACCCCGACCTCCTGTTCAATAAGCGCCGCCGCGTCGAACACTGGGACAACGCCGTCGAACAGGGCCGCCACATCGCCCGCGAACTGATGGGCAAGCGGGCTCCGTTCCGCCACGTTCCGTATTTCTTTTCCGACGTCTTCGACCTCTCCTACGAATTCTGGGGCGACACCGAAGGCGCCGACAGGACCGAGCTCCGCGGCGATCCCTCCATCAAAAGCGTCAGCGTCTGGTGGTATCGCCAGTCCGCAGTCATTGGCGCCTTCGTCATGAATCGCCCTGAGGACGAACGCAATTCCGCTCCCAAGTTGATCGAGTCGCGCCAGGCGGCATAATGTTCCTGTGCGCATCCCGTTCCCCGATCTCGCTCGCGAACTGACTGCCATCCTCCTCCGCAAAGGCTTCGCGCCCGATCGCGCTGCACTCTGCGCGCGCCTCTTCGCCGAGACCACGCGCGACGGCGTCTACACCCACGGCGTCACCCGCTTCCCGCGCTTCCTCCGCATGATCGCCAATGGCGGCATCGCGGTCGACGCCCATCCCACCCTGATCGCCGCCAATGGCGCGATGGAACGTTGGACCGGCAATCGCGGCCCCGGCAATCTCAACGCACACGCCTCGATGCGGCGCGCCATCGAACTCGCCCGCGCCAACGGAATCGGCTGCGTCGCATTGTCCAATACCAACCACTGGATGCGCGGCGGAACCTACGGCTGGCAGGCCGCCGACGCCGGCATGATCGGCATCTGCTGGACCAACACGCTCCCCAATCTTCCGCCCTGGGGATCCGCGACCCCGACGCTCGGCAACAATCCGCTCGTCATCGCCGTCCCGCGCGCCGCCGGTCATGTGGTGCTCGATATGGCGATGTCGCAGTTCTCCTACGGCGCGCTCGCCGCCCATCGCCGTCGCGGCGAACCCCTCCCCGTCGATGGCGGTTTCGACGCTGCAGGCAATCTTACGCGCGACGCGGCCGCCATCGAGGCATCCCAACGGCCCCTCCCCATCGGATATTGGAAGGGCTCCGGCCTCTCGCTCGTTCTCGACCTGATCGCCGCCATGCTCTCCGGCGGCGCCGCCACTCACCAGCTCACGCGCGATCCCGATCGCGAGGTCGGCGTCTCCCAGATCTTCCTCGCCTTC
>JAOAPT010000800.1 GCA_025463045.1 Candidatus Solibacter sp. | reverse complement strand
CTGAGGCCCACCAAAGGCGATGAAATGAAGAATCGAGCCCCAATCGGAGCCGCGACCGTGAGGGAGCGGTGGTCGCCGAACAGGACCACCGCTCCCTTACGGTCGCGGCTCTGTTTGCGGTGCGTTCGTCAACGGTGTGTTCTTCAACGGAGTTCTCCATGGCCCCGTTCGGGGCCGCAACAAGGGGAGCGGTGGTCACCCGAAGAACGCGACCGCTCCTTAACACTCGCGACTCAGTTCTTCAACGGAGCCCACTAATTTCTGCCATTCCCGGGTTACAATGCAGAAGGAGCGTTCCTGCAAAGCAGGTGCTGGCCTTTCCTATTTTGATCCAATGCCTCAAAATAGGGAGTCCGACTCGATTAGCGTTGGTGAGCAAGCTCCTGGCGGTTCGCCGCAAGGGAGAAGCCTGAAGGCGCTCGGAGGGCACCCACTCGCGTTTACTAAACGTGGGTCAATAACGGGGGCTGGTACGGCCAAGTGGTGCGCTCCTTACCCCTCCCTTCCCGTTGGTTATCGTTCCCCTGCTGCCATGAGTTACTAGTAGTTGTACCCGCACATGCCGGTTAGTTAGCAGTTAATGTTGCCCCCGCGGCGAGGCAGTACTAACAGACCTATTTTGTTCTTGAACCCGTTACCCGTAATCGGGTGTAATGACTTTGGAGGGCAACAAATGCAGCAGTTGCTATGGAAATTCTGGCGGGAAGAAGATGGTCAGGACCTGATCGAGTACACACTGTTGATCACATTTATCGCCCTTGCGACCGCGGCGCTTGTGGGCAGTGGCCAGAACGCTATCCGTGCCATTTGGACCACGAGCAACTCGCACATCATCGCTGCCAACAGCGCCAGCTAGCTAGCAGTCCGCGCGGTTGCCGCGCAGGCAAGCGCTGCCTGCGGACCGGCGTCCGGCCGGTCCATCGCCCTTAAGGCGTCCGGCCTTCTATACTTGAGTAAGTGAGAGTCCTTTCGCTTCTCCTTCTCCCCGCGTTTTGCCACGCAGCGTCCGTATCCGACCTGGCGCGCAGCCTGCCTGCCGAATTCGCAGCCGATTCCCTGATCCGCATCGCCGCGCTCGAGCAAACTCCGAAGACCGAGAAGATCGATCTTCTGCGGCAGGCCTTCGAAACCGCCGCCGGCGCGCAGCGCCCCGTCAAAGTCCGTCCCGCCCTGATCAATGGCGGAGGGTCGGCCGCCTTCCTGAACCGCGCCGCGCTCCAGGATCTTGACGCCCTCACCCTGCGTCTCCGCGCGATCGACGCCCTACTTCCGCTCGAACCGTCCAAGGCACGCGAGCTCTTCCAACAGCTCCCGCCGCTCGACCTTCCGGCGGCGACCTGTGCGCAGAATCGAGCCTACGACGTGACGCTCTACTACCGCGTGCTCGGCAGTGTCGCGCAGCAGGCCCCGCCCGGATTCGTCGACCGCTATATGGCCGCCGTCACCTCGCCCGCCGAGGCCGGACCCGCGGCGCGCGTGCTTACTCAGGCCGCCCTCTCCGGCGCCGCCTTCCGCACCGCCGTCACCGCCTTCGCCGGAGCCCTCCGCAAGATCGGGCCCGACGACCGTTCGTTCACCATGTCCGCCGCCGCGACGGGCCGCGATATCCAGGCGCTCCTCGATCTCTGCCGCACCCACCAGGTGCCCACCGCCCTCGTGCTCGACGCCTATCGCGCCTACCTCGTGGCACACGTCGCCGGCGAACGCTGCGCCGACGACGCCCTCACCCAGGGAAATTCCGCCAGTGCGACGGCCGAGTTCGGGACCGCCGACGCCGGCTCCACTGAGGCCGTCCGCTTCTACAACGAAAAATTGCGCGCCGTGCCCGCGAAGGCGATCGAGCGCTACGAGACTTATCCCGCGAAGGCCGAAATCTTCGCCGCCGCGACGCCCTCATGCGACGATGCCGCGTGCCAGGCTGTCCGCGATGGCTACCGCGGCCTGCTCTTCAATCCCGTCGGGCTCGCCTATGGGACTGCCGACCGCGCCAAACAGGAATGGCGCGACCAGTTGCCCGCCCTGCTCGATCAGCTATCGCAGTGGAAGGATTCCGAGTCCGCCGATCCCGTCGCCGCCTACGCCGCCAAGTGCGGCTTTTACACCGAGCTCGCCGGCATGGTCGTGGTTCCCGAGGACCGCGACGCTATTTACCGCGCGATGGTCGATTTCCTCAAGCGCAGTAATCTTCGAGCCTCTCACCGCGTCGAGTGGTTCCTGCCGGTGAACGTGCTGATCGCCCGCCGGATCCTGCTCGACGAGCTCGCCGCCTCGTCCGATCCCGTGATCGCGCTGTATGCGCAGCTCGAAAAACTCGCCCCGCGCCCGTCCGAAAGCATCATGTCCCTGCTATAGGACGTCGGCGAAGCCACGCTTCATGTAGCGGAAGAACAGCCCGCCGACCACGAATGCCGTCGCGCCGAATGCGACTGCGATCGCCAGATCCCGGAAGTCCGGCGCCGCCGAGTGCAGCAGCATCGCCCGGTACGATCGCACCAGGTAGTAGAGCGGATTTGCCGTCAGCAGGAAGCGGGCCTGTGCCGGGAATTTCTCCGCCGGCAGGAAGATCGGCGTCGCCCAGAACCACATCGTCAGCACGACGCTCAGCATCTGCGCCGTGTCGCGCAAGAACACATGCAGGCTGGCGACGATCCACCCGATCCCCACCGCAAACAGTCCGATGGCGAGCATATAGAGGGGCAGCAGCAGCAGAAAAGGACTGAGCTGTTTGAACCAGAGCTCCGCCGCGACAATCAATGCCAAGGCCAGCAGATGGCTGATCAGTGTCGAGAGGAAGACCGAGACGGGCACGATTTCCGCGGGAAAGACGGTCTTGGTGATCAGGTTTGCCTGGTCCAGCAGGCTCGGCGCCGAACGCTGCACGGTCTCGCTGAACAACAGCCACGGAAGCATTCCGGCGAAAATATAGAGTGCGTAGCTCCGTTCGCCCGCCGGCGGTGTCTGCCCTAAGCAGATCTGGAAAACGAACACCCAACTGAGCAGGAGAACAAGCGGATGAATCAGGCCCCAGATCCAGCCGACCGCGGATCCGACGAAGCGCTGCTCGAAGTCTCGGCGCACCAGTTGGAACAGCAGGCTGCGCCGCTCCACCAGATTCCGCAGAAAAAGAGTTCCAGGGATTCGTCGAGGCACTGTCAACGCCAACAATATCAATTTTATCAATAACTTGCAAGACAAGGTGTGGTGTTGACTTTGCTGTGATGATGCTGTTACAGTTTGAGATTCGCCAATTGATGTTTTGTGAGTAATAGCCCCACCGGGCCCCCGGGGATTTTCTTGAGCCCCGAATCCAAAAGGGAGTTCGGCCGGAGAGACTATGAAACAGGAATACTTTGTAGTAGTGTTGGCCCATTCGCTACGGGGCCGGTTGCGACGTGTTCACATCCCTCATACCGCGGTATATGCAGTTCTCGGTCTCGCTCTCTTAGGTTGTTTCTCCGCTTTCGGATTCGTCGCCAGCTACGCCCGTATGGCCTTCAAGGTGGCCAACTACAACGCCCTCAAGAACGAAGCCGACGCACTCCGCGCGCGTTACCAGAATTTGCAGAAGGTGGTCAGCGAGACTAACACCCAGATGGCCAGCCTTCAGCTCTACGCCAAGGAAGTCTCCGTCGCGTACGGAATCAAGCAGAAACTCGAAGGCCCTTCCGATATCACCACGGAAGGCAAGCTCGTTCCCACCTTCGCCGAGAGCCTGAAAGAGTATAACTACCTGCAGAGCGCCGACAAGCTCTCGCTCTCCAACCGCCGCTCGCGCCATTTCAGCGAAATCGGCGGAGTCAAAATTCTGCCGAGCCTCTGGCCGGTGGAAGGCCGCCTGATGAGCGGCTTCGCGCAGCGCACCGACCCGTTCTCGGGTGAAGGCGCGTTCCACAAAGGCGTCGATATTACCGCGCCCACGGGCACCTCGGTCCGCACCACCGCCGATGGCGTTGTCATCCAGGCCGAAATGGTCGCCGGAGGCTACGGCCGTCTGGTGATCGTCGATCATGGCAATGGCGTCCATACCTATTACGCGCATTTGTCGAAGATTTTGGTTCACGCCGGACAGGAACTTCGCCGCGGCGATCTCGTTGGACAGGTCGGCAGCACCGGACGCACCACCGCCCCCCACCTGCATTACGAAGTGCGCGTCGGCGGCACCCCGATGAATCCTTCGCGCTACCTGGCGAACTCCACCATCTTCCGCCAGGCGCCGAAAGATATTCCGTTCCAGTAGATTCCAGCCTCTCTTGCCCCCCTGCTAAGGGCCGAACCTGATAAGATGTCACGGTGAGGAGAGGGGCCATGAAAGCTCTACTACCGCGTTTTGCCGCCGTCACCATCAGTGCGGTCCTGCTGACCGCCGCCTATTATCGGACCAGTTCCGCGTCCGTCATGAGTGACACCGCCAACCGACTGCTGGCCGCGCTCACGCCCGAGCAGCGCGCCAAGGCGACCTTCCCCTTCGAAGACAAAGAGCGCGTCAACTGGTTCTTCGTCCCGATCGAACGCAAGGGACTGCCGCTGCGTGAGATGAGCCCCTACCAGCAGCGTCTCGCGACCGCCCTGTTGTCTGCCGGACTCAGCCAGGCGGGCTTCATCAAGGCGATGAGCATCATGAGCCTGGAGGACGTCCTCAAGGTGATGGAAAAGGATTCCGGCGAGCGCCGCAATCCCGAGAAATACTACTTCTCGATCTTCGGCACGCCCTCCGATACCGGCACATGGGGCTATCGCGTCGAAGGCCACCACATCAGCCAGAACTACACCATCGTTAACGGCAAGGTGGTAGACGCCCCGAGCTTCTTCGGCGACAATCCCGCCGAGGTCCGCGAAGGTCCGCGGAAGGGATTGCGCGTGCTCGCCGGCGAAGAGGATTCCGGCTACGCCATGATGGCTTCGCTCGACGCCGCGCAGAAGAAGACCGCCATCGTCGACGAGAAGGCGCCCAACGAGATCCTCACCAGTAACAGCCGTGAGGCCGCGCTCAAAGGCCAGGCGTCGGGACTCTCCGCGACGAAGATGACCTCCGCGCAGTTCGCCAAGCTCAACGCCCTGCTCGAAGAGTACGTCGGCAACATGCCCGAGCAGATCGCGCAGTACCGCCAGGAGCAGATCAAGAAGGCCGGCAAGAATATTTCGTTCGCCTGGGCCGGCAGTGAGAAGCCCGGCGAGGCTCACTACTACCGCATTCAGACCCCGAACTTCCTGATCGAGTTCGACAACACGCAGAACGGCGCCAACCACATCCACACCGTCTGGCGCGATTTCACCGGCGATTTCGGCGGCGACCTGCTGAAAGATCACTACACCGCCAGCCACCCGCAATAGAGAACACCCGATCTGACGCGCAAGCGCCCTTGGGCATCCGCTCGGCGCTCCCCTGAAAATGACGCGCCCAGAAGCGATCGTCAATTTCATCCGTTGTTGTGGCCCCGAACGGGGCCATGAAGAACTCCGTTGAAGAACACACACCATCGGAGCCGCGACGGTTACGGAGCGGTGGTCGCACGACCACCGCTCCTTCGCTCGCGCCTCCGATTCTTTCACGGTCTGGTACGCTCCCCAAAATGACGTCAATTTCATCCCTTGTTGTGGCCCCGAACGGGGCCATGAAGAACTCCGTGGAAGAACACGCACCACTCGGAGCCGCGACGGTTACGGAGCGCAAGCGTCGGGATAAACCGGCGTGTAGTCGGGGATGAAAGAGCCCCACAA
>JAOAPT010000265.1 GCA_025463045.1 Candidatus Solibacter sp. | reverse complement strand
GAAGCGAGGCGCGGGGCGGGACACTAAACCGTTACGGGGACCGTCGAGGAATGCCCGCGCGACGCCGTGGTCGCCCTGCGCGATGTCGTGGCACGCCGCAAAGAAGGCGGCATTCGGGGACCGAGAGCGATTCCTAAACCCTTGGCGACCAGACCGGAGCTACTGCAACTAGAGGGCGTATCGGGACAGCCTCGGGCCGCCTAACCAGGACTTGGCCGTTCGCCGGGCGGGGTAGGCCTAAAGCCGCGGTCCGTGCAATGACCGGTTTGCGCGAACCGGCCACGAGGAGCCCAGATCCGCCGCGGATGTATTGCGATATGAGTAGCGCAGTTACTCCGCGAACATCGGATCCCTACTTACACTTGCCGAAAGCCGCCCGACTGGCGGATATTTGCGGAATCGGAAGCCGGTCTGATGCACGGCAGTCGCAATTTCCACCGAAGAGAGAGAAGTCGCGCGACTGCGGTATCAACATTCCGCCGGTAGTCCACAGAAAAGAGGAGATTGCCAGGAATCGTTCCGCAGAAACTGCTTGAAGAGGCAGTTGCACAGTGTCTGAAGAAACGTCAATGTTCCGTCTGTATCTCATGAGCCTGTATGGCCTGAAATTATCAACCACGCAGGAGCGTGGGACCCAGTGAAAAGCGTTGCCTTCAACTTTTCGGCGGCATTGTCGGTTCTGAGTGGCTTGGGGCTGCGATATCCGCTAAAGATGTTGCCTTTGCTCCTCCTGCAACTGCTCTACAAGTCTAGCCAGGGGCTTCGCCCGTGAAATCCCATAGCTTGCAGGCAAGTCTTAAAATGTTAAGACTGCCTCGGAATTGTTGAAGTGTTTCTGTTTACGATTTGAGGCGTAAGAATCTAAGAGCATGAGCCGTTTGTGGGGAGTGTTCAGAGTTTCCGCTGGATCTGTGCTCCCCCTCTGCATTTATGTCCGCGTGTACAGTCGAGAGCGCCTCTGTTCTGAGTTGATGCGTAACGCCTGGCCGCATATGTGCCTAAACGGGATCCCGTGCGAAGGTTTGGGCCACTCGGACGTTGACGCAGGTCAGGCGTTCGTCCGAGCGATATTTCGTAATATCGGTATAAGTTTGGAGTATGCCGAGCCAGCGCGCTGTTGACTACTTCCACGCCGACCCGAGATTAGGATATCGTGTCTCAGTGGCAGCGTCACAGTGGAAGAGAGGCGACGTGAATTATGTTCGGATACAAAGGGGTACAGTCGTCCGCAAGGTACTCGCAAGAAGGGGACGAAGAGCGGCAATGCCATCGGGTGCCCACCGAGTTCGGGACCGCAATTGCGTCAGCGACGGGTTAACGCTCAGTGAAGGCGTACTCGTGTTGGCCGTCCCGAATGACGAGTGCGCGCTTGCCGGAGCGTTCAGCGACCACGAACTCGAATCCCGTGTTGGTCGGGTCAGTGGTAATGAACGAGATGGTGCCGTCATCGTTCTTGCGCGAGGCCACCTTGCTCTTCCATTCGCCGAAATCGAACGTCGTTGCGCCGGCATCTTTGATGACAGCGAGCTCGCCGAGCGCGGGGCTCGAATAGCGCCCGGCCAGTCTTGCAACCAGATCGGGACTTGCAGGGAGCACCAGCCGCTCCCGCTCTTTGGCGAGTTGGGCCTTGTAGTTCGCAGCTGAGGAATCGACATTTCCCACGGCTTCCGGCTTTCCGTCGAACAGAATTTCGAGGAGGCGGCGCATCATCGGCCGAAGCAGCATACCGCCGGTATCGGAATTCGTCAACAGGACCGCGCCAATTTCGTAATCGGGGAGGAACATCAAATCGCTCTTGAACCCGGCCATGCTGCCGCCGTGATGGATCACGGAGACACCCCAGGTCTTGTCTTCCATCAGACCCATTCCGTAGCTTTGGTTTTCGCCGGTGGCTATCTGGGGCTGGCGGCGCATCAGAAGGTTCTGCTCCGAAACCAGTTGCCTGCCGTCGGGCAGTTTGCCGCGGGCAATTTCCAGTTGGACGTACTTGATGAGGTCATGGGCGGAGGTCCACACGCCCCCGGCGGGGCGGTGCGGCATCACCGAGTAGTTGAAGGCCATGCTGGCTAACCGTGGTGTGCCGTCCACATTATCGCCGTGCGGTGAGGCATGGTTCGCCTTCAGCGCGCGGGCCATATCGAACGTCGTGGAATTCATACCGAGAGGCGTGAATACGAGGTCCTGCATGGCTTTGTCGTACGCAGCACCCAGGCCCAGTTTGGGATCGTAGAGATGCGCGCCTACGTAGCCAGCAGCGGACGCCATGAGATTGCTGTATTGAAAGACTTCGCCGAAGCGGCTCGTGGGTTGCATGGCGCCCAACAAAGCCAGGGAGGTTTCGGGTGTGGCGTTCTTGAATTCGAAGATCCACTCGAGGTCCTGGCGCGGAAGGCCGGTGCAAGCGCAAATAAGATGTTTTACGAGAACCTTGCTGGTCACTTCGGCATTACCGAGCTTGAATGCCGGATAGGCTTCGATCACCGGCTCGTCCCATCGGAGTTTGCCCTGATCCACCAAACGGGCGAGCAGGAGCGTGGTCATGCCCTTGGTGTTGGAGGCTGCCATGAAGAGCGTGTCCGCATCGACGCGCTCCGGTCTATCCAACTCGCGCACGCCAAGCCCTCCTTCGTAGACAACGCGTCGACCATCGACCAGCGCGAGGGAAGCGCCAGGGACGCCCAGCTTCTTCATCGAGGCCTCGACGAAGCTCTTCAGTTCCGCGACACGCTCGGGAGTGAGAGGGAGCGCCTTCCGGCCTGCAAAGGTTTCTTTAGTGTAGCCCTTGGGCCGGAGGCTCTGGAGGATCAAGCCGAATTGAGAAGCGCGCTTCTCAAAAGTTGGTTCCTTACCGTCAAGAATGATGACCGTCCATGTTTCTCCGGCACGCCAGGCGAGCGCCCGGAGGACGGCGCGTTCGTTGGGTGAGGTTTCGTAGTCGAAATTCTTCTTCTCATCCCAACCGTCGCGCGCAGGGGAGGGGGTCATCAGTTTCACCGGGCGTTTGAAATCGGAACGGTACGCGGACCAGCCTGCGGTCACAGCGGAGGCGGCATCCGCTGCCTTTGCGTCAACGATCGCCAGGTGAGAATCCGGTTCCGGCGGCGTGAGCACAATCAGATTGGCCTCGGCGCGCATCGACCAGGCGGCAGGCACGGTAAACGTGGCTCCAGCCGGTGTGGAGCGCTTTGCTTCGGATACAAGTTGCTCCGCTGACTGCGGCGCTGCCAAAACGATGATGCTCGCCACAACAGCACAAATGAGGATTCTAGCGGCCATGGTGAATTACCTCTGAGCGGAAGTATATCGCTTCCGTTCCGCTGGCACTTTGACGGGAAGCGCCCTGGCCCGCTCGTCGCTGCTTCAGAAGAGCATCAAAGGTGGGCTTGCAGTCACGGGCGGTCTGAACCTGGACGGTTCCATCGAAACGATCTTCAATCCAGTTGCTGTGGTGGAAAATGCCATCGAGAAGGGAGCGGCCAGCATCCTGATGCCAATCAGCATCCGGCGGCATCTGAACGACCTGTCCGACGATCTGGCGGCCAAGATCACGATCCACTACTACCTCGACGCGCGTGATGCCTGGTTGAAGGCACTGGCGCTTTGACGCACGGCCTATGAAAGGGGACGCTTCGTCGATTCCTCGATTCCTCTTTGACTCCGTCTCACATGGCGCCTCTAGCGGAGACCATCGCCCTACAATCGACCAAAGTCAATTCAAGGTAGTGGAATTTCACCGCCGACACTACCCTGCCGAGGCCGTTGCCTTTCCTCAAGAGAATGGCGTCGCGTTCCGCCTGGTGGTGTGTGGAAATTTGTCGCGCTCGGGCCGCCGAGCACGCGAAGCCGTCAACCAATTCGGAGAGACGACACCAGAGACTCAGAGAACCGTCCCCCAGACGTGGTGGAACCAGTATCGTCTTGGCGCTCCGACGGTTCCACCCTCAAAACAGAGAGATGCGCAGAGACGCAACACGTTCGAAACAATAGGGGTACACGGAGGGCAGAGCCGTCAACAAACAGGAGCCGGGAGATAAAGGAGTTGGCTCCTCAGGTAGGATTCGAACCTACAACCCTTGGGTTAACAGCCGAATAGCTTGTACCCGCCTCGCGTTGCAAACACAACTACTTACACGCGCGAAAAGCTGGTTTGGGCGGTAATTGGGGGGACTCTGGGGGTACCCTCACAAAAGTCGTGAGGGCGGCGGTCGCCAGCTTTCGATTGCAGCCAGAAGGAGGACGGCCATCCTTTCATTTGATCTTCTGCTGAGTTCATCGGGCGCCGAGCGCGACTGCACGCGCGACGACCCATGCCGCGCCGCCGTAGCCGATGGTCGTCAGCACGAAACCGCAGAACACCATCGCGCCGAACACGGACACCGGCCGCTGTGGAAGGTCCGGTTTGATCGCAAGAGCCAGGAAAGCAGCGGGATTGGCCAGAGACCCCAGGCTCATCGCCACAACAATGAGAGGCGGAGGCGTCAGCCGAAAATGTGTGAACAGGAGGAAGAAGATAAACAACAAACCGGTCATCATCAAGTAGTCAATGTGCGCCTTGAGCAAATACTGATAGCTGGGAAACCATCTCTTCATGAATCCCGTTGTCCGCACGCCTACCAGACACCATGCCAGAATCAGAGCAAGGGTCAAACACAAACTACCGACGGCGGCCAATGCGGCTGGCAAGACCCGCATTACTGAACCTCCGTGCAGTTGGCGTCAGTGTGACGGTTGGTGGCCCGGCAGCGGCACCCGTTCTTCAGGCAGACGAAAGGGTGGGTTGCACAGTCGCATGCGCCACAGCAGGTGATCTCTACGGCAGTCTTGTCGGAATTGTACATTATATTCTCAGCGGAAAACTTACGGTCGCGGCTTGTGGTCGTTGGAACTCAGAGCGCCCGCTCCAAATCCGGAACGTCTCACCAGGAGCAACGCTAAGAAGCCGCCGGCTATAACATCGAACGACCCGCAGAAACCGGGCCACCACACCGGCATTCCTGGATTCTGAATCACCAAGTGATGAAAGAAATCGAAGACACCGTGTCCGACGAGCCCGGCGACAGCCAACCACAGATTCTTCTTGAACCCCACCACTGCTGCCAGAAGAAAGATGCTCGCCGCCAGGCTCTCGCTTGTCAGCGCCGGTGTAGAACTGGCCATAGCGGCAAACAATATGTAGGACGTGGCGATCGGGGGGAGCATCATCGGATAGAAAAGACGCTCGCGATCGAACCCGACCAGCATCCCGAAAAAGACGCACGTTGCCGTGGCCAATACAACTCCGATTAGATATTCCATAAATTCCTGTTGTTTTCAGATTGCCCATTTCGGGCTGTGTGGATCGGGTGGTGCATATATCCTATATCCACCGTCGAACCCTGGCAAGGTATGGCTGATACTCGTGCGCGAACAAAGAGCCAAGCGCGCGTTCTTCCGGTCGGATTTGGAAGTGGTTCATATACACAACAAATGCGGGAAGCAGGGCGAAGGACGCCAGGTTCGACAGGAATATCGCCCACCCCAGAAGAAGCAGCAGGAACCCAAATACATTGGATTCCGCGTGTACTTGTAGATGCCTGAAACCACCAGAGACGACGTGGAATCAGGCGTCATGGGGTTGACGCTTGTTTTTGCGCGTCTGAACGAGACAACCCCTGAAAGACAAATGACCGCGCCAACCAGCGCCAGACTGGCTGACGAAAGGAAGCTCGCGGGCAACCTGACGTCGAGGGCTGGTGTGGCCGATGCAGCGCACCACATCAGCGCTGCCACGATGACCCCGAGCGCCACCGGCGGAACCTTCAACTGCATTTGGAGAGCTTGGCGTGCAACTGTCATGA
>JAOAPT010000262.1 GCA_025463045.1 Candidatus Solibacter sp. | reverse complement strand
ACAACGCCGGCAAGATTTCGGCAGGGGGATTTGGCCAGCAGGGATATGACGCCGTTGCGCGTTCAAGTCCTGGAACAAGCACGCCAGTGACGGTACGCCTGTCACCTGGATCAAGGGGCATGAAGGGCGCCGGCCTCAAGGCCGTCTCCATCAACACCTACATTTGCGCGATGAACGCCTACTGGGTGTGGAGCGGCGAGTACAATCTGGCAACGAAACAGGGCAAGCGACTGGCCTATCTAAAAGAAGAACAAAATATCCTAAAAGCTCCTTCTGCCGCCACTAGTAGATGAGGGTTTTGGGCGACACGCCTAGGAGGTATTCCCGCTCTTTGAGGAATTCGTCAAACCGCATAGCCAGAGGCTCCAAAGTAGATTCTGACTGTAAGCAGCTTGCCTGCAAACGAATGAAAAGAAAGGTTTTGGTGCGCCCGGACAGATTCGAACTGCCGACCTTCTGGTTCGTAGCCAGACGCTCTATCCAACTGAGCTACGGGCGCTTGCTGGAGGTACTGACGACTCTTCTAATGTACCCTGACGAGGCGGCTTCGTGCAACCTCCGTCGAAGATCCGTTCGCGAACCAATCCGCAGATTTCGTGAAGCAGCAGATGAGTAGCGCAACCTTCGTCCTGGCATTGATTCGCGTGTTCCAGGAGCGTTCCTAGATACAGTCGGATTTCGTTGTCATTGTCCATCGATTTTCTCCCCGGGGTAAGCGACGATGATAACGGAAATCGCGTGCGATGTCTGGAGTGAACTGCAACAATATTGATCAATCCCTATGACTGAACGTCTCTACTATACAGATTCGTACCTACGCGATTTCCACGCTCAACTGGTGGAGCGATCCGCGGACGGGCAGACCGTTTATCTCGACCGCACGGCGTTCTATCCGACCTCGGGCGGGCAGCCGTTCGACCTCGGATCGATCGGCGGCGTGGCGGTGGTGGATGTCGTCGACGAAGACGACAGGATCGCGCACCGGTTGGCCGCGCCGCTGGCGGCAGAGGGCGGCGAAATTGCCGCCGAGGTCGACTGGGCGCGCCGCTTCGATCACATGCAGCAGCACTCGGGACAACACCTGCTCTCGGCGGTATTCGAGGAGCTGTTCGGATTGCGCACGGTCAGTTTTCACCTGGGCGCGGAGACGTCGACGATCGACCTCGAGGGCGGAACGGTCGACGCGCGCACTTTGCTCGCGGCAGAGCAGCGCGCGAACGAACTGATCTACGAAAATCGTCCGCTCGATGTACGTTTCGAAGACGCGAAGGAGGCGCAGGGATTGCGCAAGGCGTCGGAGCGCGAAGGCACGCTACGCATCGTCTCGATCGAGGGACTCGACCGCAGCGCGTGCGGCGGGACCCATGTGCGGGGCACCGGAGAGATCGGCGCGATTCTGCTGCGGAAGTTAGAGAAGATCAGGCAATCGGTGCGCGTGGAGTTCGTCTGCGGCGCGCGGGCGGTGAAGCGCGCACGGGCCGATTACGAGGCGCTGACCAAAGTTTCGCAGGTCTTCTCGGCGTCGCTCGACGAACTGCCGGCGATGGTGGCGGCGCAAGTGGAGGCGGCGAAGGCGGGCGAGAAGGCGCGGCGCAAGGTGGAGCTTGAACTCGCGGCGTACCAGGGGAAGGAACTCTACGGCAACACCGCGCCCGGCGCGGATGGAGTGCGGCGCGTCACGCAGCGGCTGGAGCGCGGCAATCTGGAGGACCTGCGTGCGGTCGCGCAGAACTTCACGGCACAGCCGGCGAGCGCATTCCTGGCGATCTTGAACGACCCGCCCTCGGTGCTGCTGGCCGCGTCGGCCGATTCGGGAACGGACGCGGGCAAGGTCCTGAAGGCGGCGTTAACCGAGGCCGGAGGCCGCGGCGGCGGGAACGCGCGCATCGCGCAGGGCAGCGTGCCCGATCGCGCGGCACTCGATGCGCTGCTCGCCAAACTGGCTATTTAGCGCGGCTTGGATTTCTTCGGCGGACCCTTTTTCGCCGCGGTCTTGGGGAGCAATTCTTCGAGCTTGGCGCGAATGTTTTTTTCGACCGAGGTCTCTTCGAGGAGCGAATCGCGGCCTTCGTACTGCGCGCGAATCATGCCGTCGGGATCGATGAAGACCAGGGCCGGCATGTAGAGCATCAGCATCGAAGAGTGCTGGAGGAACGATACCGATTCCAGGTTGCTGTTGTACCCCGTCGGAAACGGCGGGGCATACTGGCGGAGAAACGCGGGAAGCGCGGCGGCCGCCATGTCCTCGGTGGCGCTGGCGAGGAATTGTACGTTGCGCGGCGCGTAGTCCGGGTTTAGTTTGGACAGCACGCCCATCACCTTCTGGCAGTGCGAGCAGTACGTAAGGATAAAGGCGAGCACGACCGTCTTCCCTTTAAACTGCGACAGCTTGACCTGTTTTCCCTGCCCCAAATTGATCGCGAGGTCGGGTGCGGGGCGCGGCAACACGGCCGTGCGCGCAAAGGGCGCGGCGAGAGCCAGCAGAGTACATGCCGCCACCGCCCGGTATTTTTTCATTGGATTCATTTTAACGTAGTGTCCGGGTCCAAGCCTTCGATGCTCGTCACAATGGCGCCTTTGCGACGCAGTTCGAAGCGGCCGTCGTCTCCGGTGCCGATGACGGAGTCGGGTGTATCCGCGGTGACGGTCAGTTGCTTCCACTTCTTGCCGAGCAGTTGGCGATAGGCGGCGAAAAAACTGCGGGCGGAATCTTCACTGTCCCATTCGGACGAGTAAAGCAGCACCACGCGGCTCGCCTTTTTATTTTCCATGAGGACGAAGGACGATCCGCGCCAGTGCGGAGCGATCTCCGCGGAGACAGTCTTGCTGCCGTACTGCTCGAGCAGGATGCCGTGCTCCAGTTCGCCGAGCGAGCCGCCTACCAGATTCTTGTAGCCCTTCAACTTCACGTCGGGCAGGTCGGGATGCGTGGGCTGGACTCCGCTGAAATATTTTTCCGGGTGCAGGATCTGCTGCGTCGAGACGGGCGGTTTGAGGAAAACCTCGGTGAATCCGGCCTGACCGTCGCGCACGAAGGCGGCGTGCTGGAACAGCATTCCCTTGGTGTACGGAAAGACCAGCGTCTGCCGCAGGTAGAGGGGCGAGTTGTCGAAGACCGGGAACTGTCCGGCTCCATTGTCGCTGATGCCGCTCATGGCGGCGAGCAGCGAGGGCGAATCTTTCAACGACTGACCCAGCTTGCGCGCCAGGAGTTCGGACATCAGCCAGGTGGCCTGGCCCTCCATGACGGCGAGGCGCGCGGTGGCGCCATCATCGCTCTTGCGTCCCTGCTTGATGAACTTGCCGAGGTTGTAATTCTGATCGGCGATGGCGTGCGCGATTTCGTGGGCGAGCACGGGCTCCTGCGTATCGTTGGGCGTGGAATCGGTGACGAAGAGTTTCTTCTTGTCGTAGTCGTAGAAGGCGGCGGCCTGTTCGGTGAGCAGGTCGACGGTGCTTTTGGCAAGATCGAACTCGGGCGGGACGAGGCCGAATTTCTTGAGCGTGAGCTCCTCGGCGCGCACCTCTTCGGGCTTGGCGACTTCCTTGACGCGCTTGTTCAGGAACTCGCCGACCTTCGCCTTGCTGATGAAGTCGCAGGGCACCGGATGCCGTAGCGGCATGCCGGAAATCTGCGTGAGTTGCTCGGCGAGCGGAGGAATCTGGCCGCAGAGTTTCGCCGCCCGATCCTCCTGGGTATGACTCGGCTGCGCGAGTGCCGGCACTGCCAGCAGGATCAGCAACGACGTTAGTTTAAGCCGCAATCGGATCTCTCCTTAAATACCAGGCGAAGACGAGCGAGGACGTGAGCGCGAGAATTCCTCCGGCCGCCATCGTGGGGCGCGGACCGAAGCGTCCGGCGAGCGCCCCCGCCGCCAGGCTGCCAAACGGGCCGAGGCCGACGACGGTCATCGCATAGAGCGCCATAATGCGGCCGCGGTATTCATCGGGGATCAGCGTCTGAATCGTGGTGTTGGCCGACGCCATCTGGCGCATCACGCTGTACCCGATGACGGGCATGATGGCGAGCGACAGGTAGAACGACGGCGAGTAGGCGAAGAGCAGGTAACACGCTCCGGTGGTCAGGCCGCTGATCGTCATCACCCGGCCGAGTCCGGAGAGGCGTGTGCGGCGCGCCAGAACGAGCGTGCCGATGACGGCGCCGATGCCCATCGCGCCCATCAGGATGCCGAGGCCGCGCGATCCGCGGTGGAAGATCCCGTCGGCGAAGAAAGGCATCAGGACCAGGCCGGGCATGCCGGAAAGGGTGGCTGCGGCCATCAGCGCGAGCACGCGGCGGACGGCCGAATGTCCGGCGGCATAGCGGAAGCCATCGACCAGATGTTCGAGCATCGGGACGTGCGGCTTGGGTTCGGCGGGCGGAATGCGCATCGCCACCAGGCAGACGATCACGGCGGAGAAACTGATGCCGTTCATCACGAAGCAGGTGCCTTCGCCGACGTAAGCGAGCAGCACGCCGGCGACGGCGGGACCGACGACGCGGGCCGCGTTGAAGACGGCGGAGTTGAGCGAGATGGCGTTGATCAGGTCGTCCTTGGACGTCATCTGGATAACCAGTGCCTGGCGTCCGGGCATATCGAAGGCGTTGATCACGCCGAGCAATCCGGCGAGCGCGAGCACGTGCCAGACCTGAATGCGGCCCGAGAGCGTGAGTGCGGCGAGCGCGAAGGCCTGCAGCATGGAGAGCGTCTGGGTGACGATGACGACCTTCTGACGCGAGAAGCGGTCGGCTGCGATTCCGCCGAGCGGACCGAGCGCGAAGACGGCGATCTGTGAGCAGAACCATGCCGTCCCGAGCAGGAGTTCGGAGTGGGTGAGGCGGTAGACCAGCCAGCTTTGCGCGACATTCTGCATCCAGGTGCCGACCAGCGAGATGATCTGTCCGCCCAGAAACAGGCGGAAATTACGGTGGCGCAGGGCGCGGAAAGTGTGCGGAACACGACTAGCGGTGAGCTCGGGAGCGAGGGGCAGCCCCGGTTGATCCCCGATTTGTGTGCGCGACGCCCCCATCCTCAACTTCCAGGATAAGGCGCGCTACAATGGGAGATCAATCCAAGCAGTAAATACCAGGAGAAAAGTTTTGGCGGACGAAAAAGTAGATAAGCTGTTTGCGGCAGAGTATGTGGGCAGCGGCACATTCATCATCAGCAAGCCGAAGCGCAAGAAGATGAAGGCGCGTCAGACCAACGTGAAGAATCCGCGTCGCGGCTCACGCAAGTAAATCCTCATTTGCTGGCGACGTAGAAGTTTACCGAAGCGTCGCCGCTCTCAAGACATAGGTACCGGAAACGGGCGTGCGGGGAAGCTGCAGGTTGATCTGCGTCACTCCCTCGACGATCCCGGGTGCGTCGCCGGCGTAGGCCAGTGTGAACGGCGGGTCTACGGTCAGCGGCACAATCGGGTCGGGTAGCGGCGTCGCAGCGATGTGGCCGTCGCGCCCTTCAGGGGAAGTGCGTCCGAGCCCCGTCGCGTAGAGAATCACTACCGAACCGGCGGGCGCG
>JAOAPT010000256.1 GCA_025463045.1 Candidatus Solibacter sp. | reverse complement strand
GGCGGAGGCGGCGGCCGCGGCGGTGGCATGGGCGGCGACACCACGGAGCACCGATACAACGTGACGCTCTCGGTGATGTTCAACAACATCATCAATCACTACAACCCCGGGAATTTTATCGGGAACTTGAATTCGCCGCAGTTCGGCCAGCCGACCGGGATCAACTCCGGCTTCGGGGGCGGCGGTCCGGGCGGCGGTGGCGGCGGCAGCGTGGCTAATAATCGGCGGATTGAGTTTCAGACGCGGTTTACGTTCTAGGGGCACGACAACATGGGCCGTCGATGAACGTGGAGGAACGGCGATAACGGAAGGACTTCTTTTATCGGCGTTGATCGGCGTTCATCGGCGGCCGGTTTTTCTGCAGGGGCGTGAAAAATAAGAAAATCTTTAGCCGCCGATGAACGCAGATGAACGCCGATAAAAAAAGAGGGGCTAGTTAGAGAGCGTGGCGGCAAAGGCAGCAAGAGCTGTCGCTCCGTCTTCGAGACGGGTGGCAAGGGCTTCAGCCCTCTGGCTCGGCGCGGCGCTCCCTGCCGGCATGTGGGTTTCGGTGATCTGTTCGTGATTGTTGTTCTTCATGGTTTTCTCTCCTTTTCAAAGGGAAACGGTAACTCTCAAAAAAGTGGCAGGTATCAATGTGCCGTCGTTCGTGCTCTTGTTGTGTGCTTTCGCGAGGCCAAGCAGTTCACTGTGGAACTCTTCGGCTCTTCCGCTCTGTTTCGCGGCTTCGAAGGCATTCATGGTGGGGCCATAGAACCGCCTGAAGAGACCGATAAAATCTGCCGGGCCCTTGCTGGCCGACACGAAATAGTACGTATCTTTGGCCATCGATATCTTTTCCGGGGGTACCCCGGCCTGACCAAAGCGTTCAATGACGTGACTTTCGACGCCCCACAGCATTGGACTGATGAAACCTTCCGGGGGCGGAGGCGTGAACAATGAACTGATCTTCAGAAGCTGCGAAACGAAGCTCGGATCGTTTGGAATCCAGTTGCCCATCACGATCCGTCCGCCTGGTTTTGTGACGCGGACCATTTCTCTGGCAACGTCATACGGCTTCGAGGCGAACATGGCGCCGAATACGGAAACAGTCAAATCGAAGGTATGGTCATCGATCCCTTCAAGGTTGCACGCGTCACCCTCCTGAAACTTCAGGCGCCTGAGGCCCTGCTCCGCCGCCCGCTTATTCCCCGCCGCTACGAGATTCCTGGCAATGTCGATTCCAGTAACTTCTGCCCCGAGACGCGCCAGCGGCACGGCCGTGGTGCCGTCTCCACAGCCAAGATCCAACGCCCGAATTGGAGGTTTGACCCTCAGCGATTCCACCAGTGTTTCGCCGGATTCCCGCATGAAGGCGGCGATTGCAGTGAAATCGCCTTTTTCCCAGAGCGCTTTGTTCGGATTGATAACGTTCGTCTGATTAACGTCAGCAAGATTGTCTGCCGGGTCTGCCGAGGGGATAAGGGGAGCTAGCGCCACTTCGATCCGGCGCATTTGCTCGCCGGTGATCACGGCGCTGAGCACCTTCTGAAAACGCCGCTCCTCGACACCTGAGAGAATGTACTGCCAGCGATAGGCCCGGAGCACCCGGTCATGCAGCCGCTGCCTGTTCTGTTCGGATAGATTCGGGACTTTTACGGTCAGGAAGTACCGAACATCCGCGGCCGCCTGGGCGCACACGATCCCGTCCACGGCTCCGACGAGCGCGATCATGTCGTCCACGGCCTGATCTCGCTGCTCGGCGGACAAGCGCGCGTTTTCGCGTACCCATTCCAGCTCGTCGATTCTTGCGTGTTGCGATTCTTCCTTCCAGTGGTACAAAAAGACATCTTTGAACAACGGCGATAATTGTGAATCCGGCTGGATGCTTTTCAGATAATGCGTCTGCGTGAACAGCTCGATCATCAGCGTCACTCCCAGCACCGCCCATGTGGATTTCGAAAGCACCGCCGCGGCCACCGCGTTCGGCTCCGGCAGGAAGTTGTATCCCGGCGGCATTTTCGAGGCGATCATGCGCTCAATACGCCGGAACAGTTCTTGGTGTTTGAGTTCTTCATCACTGAAGCGAACCAGTGCCTCCAAAGCGATCTGGTCACCCGTCCAGTGGAATTTGCTCAGCTCAAGAACCTTGCAGTTGATGAAACGTTCCACTAGGCCGAAGATGTTTGCATACGTCCGGCCTTGAATCTGGCTGAGAAAAAGTGCTTCGTCCTCGCTCAGAAACCCAAGCTGGTCGACTCCGGAGATGGAGTCCGGCAGGAACTTATGCGACGTATCGAACTCGCGGCCTCGTATAACGTCCCGGTCGATGTCCCAGCGTACGCGCTTGGAAGCGCCAACACATTCGGCATATTGTTCGGTTTGGACTGGAATGGGGGTCGTCATTGCGTTTCTCTCCTTCGTGTATCGGTTTGACGCGTTTCCAATCGCGTCTCGTGTCGCTTACAATTGTGGGGTGCACTGGGTGCTGCAACCATGCCCGCGCGTCCCGATGAATTGCTCGGACGTTCGCCGGGGCTGATTGCTTTGCAGACCGGCCGGAAAACTTCGCCGGCCGTTCAGAGGGTCGAATGGATGCATTCTCTGAAATTCTGAGTGGGGTCAAGCTAAGCGGCGCGTTATTCTTCAGCGCTGAGTTTTCGGCTCCCTGGTGTTTTACGTCGCCCGCGTCCAACACTCTTGCGCCTCTGTTGGCGCCAGGAGCACCGCACCTGGTGATCTATCATTTCGTCATCGACGGCACAGCATTCGTGACGTTGCCCGATGGAGAATCGATCGAGCTTGGTCCCGGAGATATCGTCGTCCTTCCTCACGGGCATCCACACGTGATGACCAGCTCGCGGGGTTCGACGGGAGGCGCGCTTACCTCGGCGATTCTTTCCAAAATCAAAGCGCGCGACCTGCGTCCGATGCAGGCCGGAGGGGGTGGCGACTCAGCGCGATATGTCTGTGGGTACATGGCTTGCGACCCATTCCTGAGCCGGCCAATTTTGGGCGGGCTGCCGCCTGTCTTCAAGGTCCACATACGAACGGATCGCTCGGGGCAGTGGCTCGAGAATTCCATCCTGCACTTGGTAGAAGAAGCAGCTTCGGGGCGGGTCGGCAGCGATGCCATGCTAGCCAAACTCTCGGAGGCCCTGTTCGTTGACACGCTCCGCCGCTATGTTGCCGCCTTGCCCGAACAACAGACGGGCTGGCTTGCGGGCGCGCGCGATCCCATCGTGGGAAAGAGCCTCGGCCTGCTGCACAGCCGCATTGCTCATCCCTGGACGATCGCGGATCTGGCGGATGAGGTGGGCATTTCAAGAACTGCTCTCGTGGAGCGTTTCACCCGGTATCTTGCCGAGCCACCCATGACCTATTTGACGCGCTGGAGGCTTCACTTAGCCGCGCGGGCGCTTGAGAACACGCCGCGGGGTGTATCGGAAATCGCCGGCGACGTGGGATACGAGTCGGAAGCCGCCTTCAACCGCGCATTCAAACGTGAGTTTGGGGAGCCTCCCGGCCGCTACCGCCTCAAGCATAAACAGACCGGTAGCAAGACGCCTGAGGTGACAACTCGCCCCCCCGGCCTCAAAGCGGATTCGATCAGTGCTGAATCGGCGGGAAGATCAGGTATTTCGTCATAGCCTGCTTTTAGCTCTACTCGATCTTGCCTCGCCTGGTGGCCGCGTGAGAACGATGGAATGCGCTTCGAAATGAGCTTATCGTGTTCCTTGGAGAGGGATCGTATAGGAGCACGGAGCGCGGCTGTTTGCGGGTTTGAATTGTATCTGAACATCAACATCAACAGAGGGGGATACCCGGATCAACCTGCCGCTCAGCGACAAGGCGGCGCTGGGGCTCGGCGGCGGTTATTGGGCGATCTTCCAAAACGAGTACGTTCCGGATCGCATCATCAAATAGCGGCATCACGACGATCATTTAGCGTCAGAGTGGTGGATTGGCCGGCGTGAAGCGGCCGAGCTACCTTACCTCGAAAGTACCGAAGGCCAGACCTAAGTCCCTTGGATCACTGGCGGGGTGCAGCACTCGTCCGACCGTGACAGTCACCGTCATTTCCTTTTTGCCAACTGCCGAAGGTGGCAGTGCGATCGCCAGTTCGAAGGCATTTTCCCCGGGGCGAATCGCCGTCTCAGTCGACACGCCATTGACGGTTACGGTGATCGGGAGCGCACCGGCCGCCAACTGCTGCTCCGGACAATTGCCGCGGAGATAGAGTTTTTGGTCTGCGTTTGAGGGCGCGCCCATGCGCAGGGTGGCTTTCCCAGGCATCCAGCGATGATCGCCATCGGGGGCGTACCACTCGGGTCCGAGCAGATAGGACGTTAAGGGGCTAGCCGCGTCCACGCGGAGGGGGAGCGCGTGGTCCTGCGGTATTGCGGCGTACATTGCGGTCACGTTGCGCAGGCGCGGACCGCGGACATCGTAGACGACGAGTTCTTCCTTCTTCAATCCTTGTGCTACTACGTCGCCGGGGAGGATGAAGTCGCCTATGTTCCCCAGATCGGGGTGTGACTCGATGTGCTTCTCGCTGCCCGGCGACAGGTATACCGCATCGACACCGAACAAGCGGAACGGGCGGTCCAGGATCGCGTTGTAAAAGAGCTCGGTATCCACGCCTTCGAGGAGGATCGATTTCGATGGCTGCCGCTCGTGGACTCCGGCGACGCCTTCGACGAGCGCGCGTACCCGCATCGTGACCGCGTAGTTCCACTTTGCGGTCGCCACCAGCCCGGGCAGCATCATGAAGACGTAGATCGCCGCGAGCGCGACGGCCACCGCGCGACGTGCTTCGACCAGCGCCCAGCCGCCGAGCCAGCATAGTCCGATCACCGGGAGGAAGACGTAATACTCCGTCCGGTGATCGCGCAGCGGCAGCACGGGCGCGAGTACGGCGAGATACCACACGATGCAAAACACGATTCCCGGCCGCAACTTCTTCGCCGCCCATGCGAGCAGTCCCGCCGAGATTATGGCGACGCCGACCGGCAGCACCCATTTCGGCAGATCGAGCGGCGTGTACAAGAACGGCGGACCGACCGACCACGTCCAGTAGGTTGCCAAGGTGCCGAAGATCGCGCCCGTGAAGTGCATCGCGTAATCGCCCGTCTTCTGCATCGGAGCGATCATCGCATGCGCCACGGCATACGCCGCCGACGCTGCGAACATCGGGAGCGTCGTGCGGAAATATCGTCGCGTGAACAGCAGCGTGTAGGCCGCGGCGATCACCGGGTACACGACGTTCAGCTCCAGCGCGCCGAAGCCCGCGAGAAACGCGATCCACTGGAACACGTAATATCGCCGCTCGCCGGTCTCGGTGTACCGTATCAAGAAATGCAGCGCGAGCAGCAGGAAGAAGCCGCAGAGAACTTCGTTGTACACGCACGTCCAGCCGAGCGGCAGGACGCTCGATGCGTGCAGGACCCACAGCACGGACGCGAGGAATCCCGCGGCGCGCCGGCCGGTCAGGCGCGCGCCGATCGACGCCACCAGCGCGAGATTCGCGAACTGCGTGGCGAAGACTACGATCTTGAACGGGAGCGCTTCGAGCCCGAACAGCTCGAAGCCCGCCATGAAAAACGCTCGCTCGCTCAGTGGGCGGATCGTGCCCTGCGCCTGCGGTCCGAACAGCGCGACCACGAAGTCATGGAGATTTTGGATGTAGAGCCCGGTGCCGAGCCACGCCAGATCGTCGCCGCGGAACCACGCTGTGAAGCCGCGCCAGTAGAGCGCGAGGCAGAGCAGGGAGGGCGCGAGCCACCAGGCGGCGTTTACCGCGCGCCGCCGTGCCCCGTCCTGCGCGGGACTCATTTGCTTTCGAGTCCGATGTTCAACACGATGATGCCGAGCTCCCGTATGTCGGCGGCGCTCGGCGGAATCGCCTTATCGAGCGCGAAATCCACGCGCAGCGAATCGCCCGTCAACAGGCTCGCCGGAATCTCGCGCACGTAGAGATAGTCGCCGGCGGTGGTGTACGTTTCGGGAGGCAGCGCGTTCCCGCCGGCGGTCGCGAGCAGGGTCACGTTCTTCAAATGCTCGATCGTCGGCGGCGGGACGGTGAGTTTCACGGTCAGCTTCGCGCCCTTCTGCCCCGAGCCGAACGGCGGTTTGAGCGCGACGGTGAACTGCTTCGCGGTCCATCGCCACGCGCCGGCTTCGATGCCGTGAAAGCCGGTGAGCAACTGCGGCTCGATCTTGGGATTGCCCATATCGAGCACGCTCTTCAATCCGGGCGTGTCTTCATCGGTCGCGCCCACGCGCACCTTTTTCTTCTTGCAGCCCACGGGCGCTACAACCAGCGCCACCAGGAGCAGCGTAAGCCATGAATATCGCATCAGTCTCCGATTTTCTCCACTTGAACGAGGCAACTATAGAACGTGGCGCCTCCGCCGAAATCCGTCAGGCGTTCGCTGGTCAGCGCGTTGATGCCGCTGCCATTCGGCGAGCTCTTGGCCCAACGCACCGAGGGGACGGCGACGACGCCCGGCCGCACGCGCCCGTTGACGCCGGCCGTCAGCAGGCAGGACCCGCGGCCGTTGAACACGCGCACCGGATCGGCATCGCGGATGCCGCGCGCCTCGGCGTCGGCCGCGGCGAGGTAGACCGTCGCGGTCTGCCGGTCCACGCTGTCGCGATGGCCGAAGGTCGAGTTCATGCTGTCGTCGTTCTTCGGCGAGATCAGTTCCAGAGGGTACTTGCTGTTCAGCTCCGCGTCGCCGTGACGCGACTCGACGGGCGGCGTGTAATCGAGCGTCGCGGCGTCGAAGTGGCAGCGTCCGTCAGGCGTGCCGAAGTTGCCTTCGGCGAACGGCAGAAACGGCTCGCCTTCCGCTGAGATATTCAGGCGAACGGAATGCTCGCGGTCGAGGCGCTCGAGCGTGATCCCTTTGAGGAAGGGATGAGGGGAATCGAGCAGGGTGCGGACCATCGCGTCTTCGGAATCCGCGAAACACGGGTCGTCGAAGCCCATGCGCTGCGCCAGCGCGCGGAAGATCTCGACATTGCTGCGGCACTCGCCGGGCGCGGGAAGGGCGGGGCGCGCGAGCTGCAAATGATAATGGCCGTACGCGAAGTACAGGTCGGTGTGCTCGAGGAACGTGGTGACGGGCAGCAGGATGTCGGCGTGATCGGCGGTGTCGGTCTGGAACTGCTCGAGGACCACGGTGAACAGATCTTCGCGCCGCAAGCCGCGATGGACGGCGGTCTGATTGGGCGCGATCGCTCCGGGGTTCGAGTTATACACGATCATCGCCTTCACGGGCGGATCGGCGAGCGTGGTGAGCGCCTGTCCGAGCTGCGACATGTTGACGATGCGCGCCTCCCGCCCGAGAGCGAGCTGCTGCAGGTCGGCGCGCTCGAGGCCCGCGCGATTGACGTAGAAGGCCTGCGAGGTGGATAGCTGCAGACCGCCGCCCACGTCCTTCCAACTCCCGGTGAGGGCAGGCAAGAGCGCGATGGTGCGGATCGCCGTCGCGCCGCGTTCACTGCGCTGCACGCCGTAATTCAGGCGGATGGCCGCCGGACGCGTGCCGGCGTACTCGCGCGCGAGCTCGACGATCTCTTCCGCGGCGATCCCGGTGAGTTCGGCTGCGCGCCGCGGCGTCCACGCGAGCACGCGCTCGCGCAGTTCGTCGAACCCGTGGGTGTACTGCTCGACGTACTGGGCGTCGTACAGCTTCTCGCCGATGATGACGTGCATCATGGCGAGGGCGAGCGCCGTGTCGCTGCCGGGATTGATGAAGTAGTGGCGATCGCTGGCTGCGCCCGTGCGATTGCGATTCGGATCGATGGTATACAGCTTCGCCCCGTTGCGGCGCGCTTCCATCACGAAGGGCCAGAGGTGCACGTTCGTGCCGAGAATATTCGCGCCCCAGGCGATGATCAGCTTCGCATTGCGGAACTGCTCGGGCTCTGTCCCGTAGCGCACGCCGAGCGCCTGTGTGAGTCCCGCGCCGCCCGC
>JAOAPT010000227.1 GCA_025463045.1 Candidatus Solibacter sp. | reverse complement strand
GAAGCGCGCGTTCAAGAGCACGGGCCTCGTCAGCGGGGGGATGTTCGAATCCGGACCGGAGGCGTACGACCGGCCGAAGACCGGGGACACGTGGACGCCGTGGGGCAAGACGCTCAAAGGGCAGTGGCTCGAGACCACGCAGTGGAAGCCCGGCGCGCGCGACCCGATGCGTCCGGCGCAAGCCAACCCGTTCTTCCTGTACCCCGGCTTCAACTCACCGCACGATCCGCGGCAGGCGCCGAAAGAATACGCGGACCGGTATCCGGCGGAGCGCAACCGGATCCCGCCGAATTATCTGCCGGAGCATCCATTCGAGGAAGGCGATCATCGCGTCCGCGACGAGAAGCTCGCGCCATGGCCGCGGACGCGGGAGGCGGTCCAGGTGCATCGCGCCGAATACTACGCGCACGCTCGAAAAATCCGAGCACGCGAACAATCCATACGTGATCTTCACGGCGGACCACGGGCTGGCGGTTGGGCAGCACGGGCTGATGGGCAAGCAGCATCTGTACGATCACAGCATACGCATGCCGCTGATGATCGCCGGGCCGGGAATTCGCGCGGGCAAGCGTGTGGATGATTTCGTGTATCAGACAGCATCTTCGCCACCACCTGCGAACTGGCGGGAGTGCCCGTTCCGGCGCACGTGGAGTTTCCCAGCCTCGCGGAGATTCTGCAGGGCAAAGGCAAAGCGCCGCACGACGCGGTCTTCTTGTACTACCAGCAATTCCAGCGCGCGGTGCGAACTCGCGATTACAAGCTGATCGTTTACCCGAAGGCCGGAGTAACGCAGTTGTTCGATATCAAGAAAGATCCGTGGGCGATCGCGAATCTCGCCCGCAAACCCGAGCACGCAAAAACGCAGAAGGAACTGCTGGCGCGCCTGCATCGCTTCCAGAAGGAACTCGGCGACACGCTGGCGCCCGTTTGAGTCAGCGAAGGCCCGCGTCGAGCGTGAACCACTTCGATTCGAAGCCGGCGGGAATCACGGTGCGATCCTTCTTCGAGGGGTACAGGAAAGTGCCGACACCCCAGAACCAGATCCCTGTATCGCGCAGCGCGAGATTCGCGCCCAGTTCTCTCGCCAGTTGCGCGTCGGCCTCATGACGCGCGAAGAAAGGCGATACGGCGCCCTGCACCTCCACGCGGTTGAACGATACCGAGATCCGGAAGTACGGCTGCGGCCAGAGGTAGTGTTCCACGCGGCGAATGCGTCCGCGAACCACGGCGCCGGCGGGAATCAGCACGTCGCGTGAACCGGCGCGGAGAACCGGCTTAACCACGTTTGCGGCGACCGGATCGCCGGCAGCGGCGGTCGCGCTATCGATCGGCTCGTCCAGCGAGAGCGTGACCGGAAGACCGATCGGCAGCGTCACGTGTCCGCGGCCGGGAGTCGCGGCGGCGACGCTTGCCGGTTCCGCGGCAGTGGAGAAGACGAGTTCCGATTCCGCCTGATATTTCCGGCAGCTCGAAAACGTGATGGTGTTGCGCGTCTCCCGTCCGCTCTTGAGTTGAATGTCCAACTGGCTTTGGCGCGGCAGCATGATGTCGCCCTCACCGACACGGACGAGTTCGTATTCCAGGGTCGAGGCGGCTCCGCAGAAAGGTGCGCCGGGCGGAAGCTCGCCGACGTGCACCGTGAGGCGCACCAACTCGAGGGTTTGCGGATCGATCCGGAAGTCCCCATCGTAAGCCACCGCGAGCCACGCCGTGCCCACTTTGATCTGAAAGCGGCTGGCGTCGAGAGGCACGCGATACCGATACTCGAACAAGGTCTTGCCGTTCTGCTGCTGAGTTCCGGTGTACTGAAACGTGACGCCGGGCGAACCGAAGATCCCGGTGAGATAGCCGCCGAAGGAGCCCGTGGATACCGTGCCGTCGCGGATGATCTCGTCGATGTTGCGGGTGTCGAAGCGGGTGGCGCCGGGCCAGGAGTGCAACTCGCGCCCCTCCGATACGGTCACCTCCAGGCGCACACGATCGGTGAATTCGAGAGCGACACCTCCGGCCGCGGGCTGAGTGCAGGCCGCAGCCTCGTCGGAATCGACGCGCCGGTAGTAGCTGCGGTCGACGGTCTCGACACACACGTATGCTTCCAGGTGGTGCGCCATCGCCCGGAGTCGAACGCGGGCGCGCTCCAGGATCGTGTTGGGATCGTCCGCCGGCTGGCTGTGGAGGACGGCGGCGGCGATCAACAGCAGGACGAACTGTTTACCTGAGGCTTGCAGGCGCCATCCTCGGTTTCCAGTTTTGCGCGGCATGATCTTGTTTGGCCACTTCGGCGGCTTGCAGTTTGGCGGCCGTGGCAGCGCGCACCTTTTCGCCGCTCTTATCGCCGTGAAGGAATGCGAGCGTGAGCCAGAAATAGGCGCGCTCCTCATTCTGCGCGACTCCGTTGCCGACAGCGAAGCGCGTGCCGAGATCCACCATCGCGGGGGCGTACCCTTGGGTTGCGGAAGCGCTGGCCCAGCGAGCGGCCTGTTCCGCATCGCGCTTTACGCCGTTACCGCCCGAGTATAAACGGGCGAGATTGAACTCCGCTTCCGGATGTCCCTTGTCGGCGGCGAGCTTGTACCAATACGCGGCTTGCTGATCGTCGCGCGGCATGCCGTAGCCTTCGACGGCCGTCCAGAAGGTCGGCGGACCGTCGGACTCCACGGAGTTTGCGAGATCCAGCCATCGGACCGCGTCAGCCTGATCGCGGGGCACGCCCCACCCGCGCGAATACATTTGTCCCAACGCAAATTCGGCTTCCGGATTCCCCTGCCCGGCAGCCTTGCGATACCAGAATGCCGCTTCGGTCAGATCGCGCCGGACGCCCATTCCCTGCGCATACAGAACACCGAGATCGAACTGGGCCTCCGCGTTCCCCGAGTCGGCGGCCGTTTTCCATTCCCGGTACGCGGTGGCATAATCCTTATTCTTGAAAGCGGCCAACCCCGCCGCAGTATCGGCGAAAACGGGCATCGCCAATGTCCACACACCCAACCCAAGCAGAAGTGAATTTCTTGAGAAATGTTTCACACACTGCCTCCCTCTCTGACTCAAGTTGTAACACGTGAGTAAGAAGACGTAAATGCAATTACCTGCACAAGCATGGCCTTGCGTGATGCGGTGTACAAAGAGGAGTAACTGTCGGGATTGGTGCGACCCGGTCCTCCGACAGGTAATTTACAGATGGAGTAGGAGATAAGAACAACATGAACAGGAGCTTCGACGGGTGCTCCGGGTCGCAACTCTATAGTCCCTTATGGGAGGGTGCGGGTACAGTCCCAGTGGTACGGTGCGGGTCCCAGTACTTTTTCCGCCACTTTCGATTCGATCGAACCTCTTATTGCATCGCCTTCACGCGAGCATTGCCTTCCACGATTCTTCGTCGTGGCCCACGCTCAGCTTATTGGCGGCGCGGACCAGCGGCAGGCGCAGCAGTTTGGGCTCCTCCTCGATGCGCCGCAACAATTCGCCATCGGACATCCTGAGGTACTTCATCCCCGCGTCGATATATGCCGAGCCATCGGTATCTACCAGCGACAACAGGCCGAAGCGGTCGACGAAACGCTTAATCTCTCCGGGCGCCATCGGCTTGCGCTTGAGGTCCACCAGTTGAATCGGAATGCGGCGCTCCTTGAAGAAGCGCTCCGCGGCGCGCGTGGCCTGCGAGTTCTTCACGCCGAAGATCTGGATATTCACCATGTGATTCGATTCTGCCAGAATTCCGGCGACGTCACCCTCCGAGGACGATCAACCCAGCACCCGACGCCAGAATAGGTTAACGCAGGAAGTCGCCTATCGTTTTGAGGAACAGGCCAGGCTGGTCGGCGAACGTCATGTGCCCGCTCTGCGGGAACACCCTCAGTTCGGCGCCCTGTTCGCCTGAATCTGGCGGGCCAGCGACGGATCGCATTCATCGTGATCGCTGACAGTGATCGCCGACAGTGATCGCTGACAATGATCGCCGACAGTGATCAGCGTCGGGATGGCGAACGACTTCAGCTTCGACGTATACTCCACGTTCTTGAGGTTGCCATCGATCACGAACTCACCGTGCGATCCCCACTTCTCCCGATACAGCTCCCAAGACATGTTGCCGTTGGCGGCGCGATCGTAATTGGCATCGGGCCGCTATTGGTAGAGATACGGGAAGTACGCCTCGCCCCACGCAGCCGTCATGTAGTCGGCCGGATAGCGCCCGCGCTCGTAGCCTTTGCCCTTCCCGTAAAGTCCCGCCTTCTCCAAAGTCTCGATACGCTTTCGCATTTCGGGATCCATCGCAGCGAGTTGTTTGCGGAATACCTCATTCATCTTTGAAGTACTGGAGAACGTGCTGCAAAGGACCAGCGTGCCCAAGTTCCGCTGGTACTTCAGCGCGTAGGCTTGCGCCGGCACTCCCCCGAATGAGTGGCCGAGCAGATTGATTCGGCCGAGACGCAGCGATTGCCGCCGGAGCCGCGCTCGTCGATGAAGACCATCCGGTTGCGGCGCGACAGCGGCAGCAGGTACGGCAGAGATCAAGACGCCGCCGGAGTCGACGAAGCCCTCCTCGATGGGATATGCCGCGGGCTGGGCCGCAAGCGCGCCGGCGAATGCCAGGAGTGCGAGGTGTCTCATCGCGAGGTAGTGTATCAGCCGCATCGAAGCGCCTGATACAATCGCAAGGTCATGCACGTTCCTTTGACGCCTATTCGAGCGCTCTATCGGGCTGTCGATCTTTTCGGCAGGAAGACCGGCGTGGTCAGCGGAGAACGTCGCCTGACCTACGCGGAGTTCGGCGAACGCGTGGAGCGCCTCGCGTTCGGACTGCTCTCCGAAGGCGTATCGCCGGGCGATCGCGTCGCGTTCCTCAGCTTCAACACGCACCAGCTTCTCGAAGGATACTTCGGCGCGCCGTTGATCCGCGCCATCGTCATGCCATTAAACGTGCGGCTCACGGCGGCCGAGTTGACCGGTATTCTGAATCACGCCGAACCGCGCATCGTAATCTACGAGCCGGACTTCGCACCGGCCGTCGAGCAGTTGCGCCTCGCGTGCCCGGCCGTACAGCGTTGGATCGAGATCGGCGACGCGTACGAGGAACTGCTGTCTCGCGGACGAGTCCAGCGCCCCGAGATCTTCTCCTTCGACGAGCGCGAAATCGCCGAACTGTTTTACACCTCGGGTTCCACCGGCACGCCGAAAGGCGTCACGCTCTCGCACCGCACGCTGTACATGCACATGCTTAGCGTTTCGGCGACCTTCTACAACGACGAGACGATGGTCGAGCTGCATACCATTCCCCTCTTCCACGCCAACGGCTGGGGCCGCCCGCAGTGCGCCACGCTCCACGGCCTGAAGCAGGTGATGGTGCGCCGCTTCGAGCCGGCCTTCGTCCTGCGCCTCATCCAGGAGGAACGCGCGACCTCGATGTCGCTCGTCCCCACGATGGCCAATGCCCTCATCAATTGCGCCGAGATCGGCAAGTGGGATCTCTCCAGCCTGCGCCAGGTTCACCTCGGCGGCGCGGCGTCCACACCCGAACTCGTCGAGCGGATGGAGGCCGTATTTGCCTGCCCCGTGATGGCCGGCTATGGCCTGACCGAGACGGCGCCCGTGGCCACCAGCGCGCGCGATAAATCCACGCTGCAGCACAGTAGCGAAGCCGAGCGCCTCCGCCGCCGCGCGATGACCGGCTGGCCGCTCCCCGGGTGCGAAGTGCGCGTCGTCGACTTGCAGCTCAACGACGTGCCGCGCGACATGCAATCAATCGGCGAAATCGTAATGCGCGGGGACAACATCATGGACGGCTATTACAAAGAGCCGAAGGCTACCGCCGACGTGATGACCAACGGCTGGCTGCATACCGGCGACATGGCCGTGTGGGACGAAGAGAACTACATCCACATCGTCGACCGCAAGAAGGACATCATCATCTCCGGCGGCGAGAATATTTCGTCGATTGAGGTGGAGCGCGCGATCGGCGCCCATCCCGCGG
>JAOAPT010000206.1 GCA_025463045.1 Candidatus Solibacter sp. | reverse complement strand
TCAGTCCGGACCCGTCGACGGGAATCGGGCGGTGGAGCGAGCAGGACTTCGTGAATAAGTTCGCGCAGTATCGCGAGTACGCCGAGCGCGGTTCCCCGAAGGTGGGGCCGGAGAGTTTCACGATCATGCCGTGGCTGAATTTCTGCCAGTTGCCGGAGGACGACCTGCGTGCGATGTACGCGTACCTGCGGACGCTGCCGCCGGTGAGCAAAGCGGTCGAGACACACCCGGGCTTCGATCCGAAGGTGAAGCAGATGGTGGTGTCGGGCGACAGGAAGTGATAAGTCTTGAGATTGGCCGCAGATCATAAGCATCGCGGAATGAGCCTTTGGACGACGGGACGCGAGGCGTTCTGGATTGCGCTCGAGGCGCTGCGCAGTCATAAGCTGCGCTCGTTTCTCACGCTGCTCGGCGTGGTGATCGCGACTACGACGTTGATCGTGGTGATGTCGGTGGTCAACGGCATGAACTTGTATATCGCCGAGCACATCGCGAACCTCGGCACGAATACTTTCGTGCTGCACCAGTTTCAGTGGGCGCAAGGGTTCGACTCCTATCTGAATGCGCGGCGGCGGAATCAACCGATCCGGATCGACGACTACGAATACCTGCGCGACAACCTCCAGGGCTATCTGCACATCGGCGCATTTTCCAATCTGCGGCCGAATCCCCCGGCGCGGTACAAGGGGCGCTTGATCGATGAGATCACGGTCAACGGAATGACGGCGAGCTTCGCCGACCTCGGGCGCGAGAAGATCGAGCAGGGCCGCTACATCAACGACTCCGATTATCAGCACAACGCTCGCGTCTGCGTGATTGGACCGGACCTGGTCGATAAGCTATTTCCGAATTCCGATCCGCTGGGGCAGGAGATTCAAATCGGCGGCCTGCCGTTCCGCGTGGTGGGAGTGACGGAGCGGCAGGGCAGCACGTTCGGGCAGAGTCAGGACAACTTCGCGGTCGTCCCGCTGAGCACGTTTCGCACGATCTGGGTGGCGCGGCCGGAGCTGCTGGTGTACATCAAATCGCCGGACGGCAGCCACATGCTGGAGCTGCAGGACGAGGTGCGCGCATTGATGCGCTCGCGGCGGCACGTGCCGTATCGCGAGCCGGATACGTTCGTCATCTATGCGTCGGACACACTGATGAGCGCATGGCAGAATCTGACGGGCACGATCTTCGCGGTGACGATCGGGTTGGTCGCAGTGTTCATGGTGGTGGGCGGAATCGTGATCATGAATATCATGCTGGCGAGCGTGACGGAGCGGACGCACGAGATCGGGATCCGCAAATCGCTGGGTGCGAGGCGGCGCGATATTCTGTGGCAGTTCGTATTCGAATCGGGGATGATGGCGAGCATGGGCGGCATCGCGGGCGTGCTGTTCGCGGCGGCGGTGGCACGCGTGGTGAATATGTTCTTCACGGCGGAGGTTCCGCTGATCGCGGTCGCGGTGGGTGTATCGCTTTCGGCGACCGTCGGTTTGTTCTTCGGAATTTATCCGGCACGGAAGGCGGCGATGCTCGACCCGATCGAGGCGCTGCGCTCGGAGAACTGATCGACGATGAATGCATATCGCCAACACGTACGGGAGAACTTGTGGCTGGCGCTGGACACGATCCGCACGCACAAGTTTCGCTCGTTCCTCACGATACTCGGCGTGTTGATCGGGACGACGACGGTGATCGCGGTGACGTCGATCATCGCTGGATTGGACAAGCAACTGGTCGATGTGGCGGAACAGTTCGGCACGCGCACGCTGTGGGTGTACAAGCTGCAGATGGGCGCGCCGCACGCGCTATCGCGCGAGGAGCGATTGCGCAAGCCGCTCACTTATGAAGATGCGATGGCGATCAAAGAGCAGACGCCTTCGGCGACGACCGTGTCGGTGGAGCTCTTCCACGAGATGGGCGACTTCGGCCTGCCGCCGGTGACGGCGCGGTACAAGGGGCAGGACATGCTGGACGCGCTGTTCGTCGGCGTGACGGCGGAGCATCTGCGGCTGATCAACGCGACGCTTGGGCAGGGGCGGTTCTTCACGGAGGCGGACGACCTTCACCGGCGCGCGGTCGCGGTGATCGGCAACGGAGTGCGAGAGCGATTTTTCGCGCACGAGGATCCGATCGGCAAGAGCGTTCTGGTGGACGGGCACATGCTGGAGATCATCGGGACGCTGACGAAGTTCAAGTCGTTTCTGGGCGACGACCAGAATGACAAGGCGATCCTGATTCCCTACCAATCGTTTCAGAAGGTGTACCCGGACGCGAAGGACAATTTCATTTGCGTGCTGGTGGAGCCCGGGAAGATGGACGCGGCGCGCGATGAGGTGACGGAGTTGCTGCGACGGCGCCGGCGCGTGAAGCCGGCGGACGCGGACAACTTCGGGATCTCGAGCGCGGAATCGCTGATCGGGCAGTTTCGGCAGTTGATCGGCACGGTGGGGCTGGTGATGGTGGTGATCTCGTCGATCGGCCTGCTGGTGGGCGGGATCGGGGTGATGAATATCATGCTGGTGAGTGTGACGGAGCGGACGCGGGAGATCGGAGTGCGGAAGGCGATCGGCGCGCGACGGAGCGACATCATCTGGCAGTTTTTGCTGGAGGCGATGACGCTGACGGCGTCGGGCGGGGTGATCGGGATTGCGGTGGGGTGGCTGCTGAGTCTGGCGATCCGCACGTTTGTGCCGACGCTGCCATCGACGGTGCCGTTGTGGAGCGTGGTGGCGGGGTTCAGCGTGGCGACGAGCGTGGGGCTGTTTTTCGGGATCTGGCCGGCGTTGAAGGCGGCGCGGCTGGATCCGATCGCGGCGTTGCGGCACGAATGATGTCATTCGTGCTACGGTACTTTTGTTCCCGAAGTTCGGGTGCGCGGTGCTGATAACAAGGCATTTATGCGCTCGCGACGGGAACTTTTGTTCCGTAAGCGTTAACTGGGCTCGACTTCCGGCCCGCCTTCACAGGACGAGCGCTGGTTTGATTTTCTCATGTCGGGTGTAGGGAAATGGCGGGTACGAGAGGGGCTGATTCGGGCGGAAGCACTTTAGGATCAGTGATATCGATCAACGAAAATAAATTCGGTGTTGGCGTGAATTGCAATCTGCAATAGGCAATATTTGGTCGCATTGGGTTGCCGGAGGGGATGCGGGTGCGCTATTCTAAAGACTCGATCACTCTGTAAGGATTAGATTTAGCAAAGATGGCGAATACTTATTCCGCACTCAAGCGGGTGCGACAAACCGAGCGGCGTACCGAAGTGAACCGCAAGAACAAGACCCGTCTGCGTCACCAGATCCGTGCGATGCGTCGCGCGATCACGGCGAAAGACGTGAAGGTCGCGAGCGAACTGCTGCCCCAGACGTTTTCGGTGATTGACCGGTCTGCGAAGAGCGGGATCATCAAGAAGAATACGGCTGCGCGGTACAAGAGCAAGCTGCATTTGCGCGTGAAGGCGCTGGCAGCGTAAGCGCAACTTTCCGCTAGAAGATCAAAGGTCCCCGTGACGATGCGTTATCCGTGTGCGCGTCGCGGGGACTTTTTCGTTTTGGGGAAAGCTCCTGGCTGGGGTCCGCCCGATGCTACATGCGATCAGCGCTTCGCGCTCTCTCCACTTGAGTAGATTCACCTTCTCAGAGTTCCGGGCTGCAAGTTCACACAAAGTTGTTCCACGATGCTTTTGCTGTTGTCTTATGCCTCATGAGCCTTCTTAAGCAGTACGTTCTGCCACTCGCAGTCGCAACCATGTTGGCAGCCCAGAGTGTCCCGAATTTCGCGCCGCCCGTCACCTACCTAACTGATACTTCGAACTCTCTTTCCCTTCCAACAGCGAATTGGTCGGTAGCTATCGACTTGAATGGCGATGGCCTAATCGATCTGGCAGCGCCAGACGGCCGCGCCAACGGCAACAACCTCGGGTTTACCGTGCTGCTTGCCAATCCGGGCGGCGGATACGCCCCGCCGGTCTTTCGAACCACTGGTTTTCTGGTTACTGGATTGAACACCGCTGACTTCAATAGAGATGGCCGGCCGGATCTGCTGTTGGTAAGCTCAGAAGCCACCGCGGTGCTGCTGGGGGATGGAGCCGGCGGCTTTGGGGCACCAATACGGGTGTCGATTCCGGTAGTGCCACTTGCCGGCGCGAACGGAACTACAGGCGACTTTAATGGCGATGGAATCCCGGATATTCTGATTCCCGGAGATACTGGTTACGCCGTGGCGCTGGGCACTGGCACCGGCACTTTCCAGGCGGCCACGCTGTATCCGCAGGCTTTCGGATCCCCGTATGTCGTAACCAGCGACTTCAATAATGATGGCAAACTGGACTTTGCCGGTACAAGAAATTCGCAGAATCCAGGCGCGATCTATCTCGGTAACGGTGATGGGACCTTTCAGACGCCGCTGTCCAGTTTTGTAATTCCCGTGGGAACGATCGCCGCCGATTTCGACAAGGACGGCATTCCGGATTTAGCGATGGTGAACGCATCAGCCAGACAGGACGGCAGCGACTGGACCATCAACATCCTGCGAGGATTGGGCGATGGGCAATTCGTCTCCTATTCGAGCTATAGACCCGGCGTGACCATGCTGGGCCTGGCTGCGGCCGACTTCGATGGGGATGGGGCTCTGGACGTTCTGACCACCATCGGCTCAACAGCAACGGCACGGAAAGTTCTCATCCTATATGGCGGCGGTCGGCAGTCCGAGATTCCAATGACTGGAAGCGGAAATCTGTTCGTGGCCGACCTGGACGGGAATGGATCAAAGGACTTGGTGTGGAGTGAGTGGCGCCAATTTACGGTCTATGCGAACACCCACGGGAACCCGCCGTTGCTTGCTCAAATCGGCGTCAATCCGGCCTCGGTGATCGGCGGTGCAGCATACTCGACGGGAACGGTTCAACTGGGTAGTGCGGCACCGGCTGGCGGTGCGGTCATTGCGCTCGCCACCACCGATTCTGCCGCGGCATTTTTTCCGGCCGGGCCGAAGGTCACGATTCCGGCGGGTCTTTCATCCGCCACATTTCAGATCGCCACCACGCAAGTGTCTGTGTCCACTCCGATCAACATCTCCGGTACGTGGAATGGATTAACGCAGGTGGCCAGGCTCGATTTGGTGCCCGCCTATGTGCTAAATGGGCTGTCGATCAATCCGGCCAGTCAATACGGCATCTTCTCAGTAATCGGGACCGTCACGCTGAGCAACCCTGCCGACACCGAGGCAACTGTGGGGCTGGTAACCTCGAATCCCGCCCTCGCGACGGTTCCCCCATCGGTGACAGTCCCGGCTGGCAACACTTCCGTCAACTTCACTATCAGTCTGAAGCCAGTTGTGGCGAACACGGCCATAGGAATCTCGGCGGTGCGTGGTGGCGTGACGCAAACTTCGATGTTTACGATTCTACCGCCGGCCGATTCGGTGGCGATTTCCAAGGCGATTCTCACAGCCAAGACGGCAGAACTCAAGGTGGAAGCCACCAGCACGAGCACGACGACGACCATCACGGTTCACAATGCTGCTACGGGAACGATGCTCGGTAAGTTAGCGAATGCCGGCGGCGGTAAATATAGTGGAACGGTGTTTGTGCCGGCCGGTCTGACGAACATTACGCTCAACAGCGCACTTGGCGGAACTATCACGGGTCCGGTGTCTCTTAAATGACTTCTAAAGGCGAAATGGGTAGTGGGCAGGCGCGGCGGGGGAGGCGAGCCGGACATGGGCACCGACACTACGCGTCTGAAATACACAATAATTCTCTGGGCGTTCTATGCTTGTTTTTTTCGCACGTGACGGTTGTGAGGCTTGCCCGAGACCGATGTAGAAGCGGCGCTGATCGGGAGTCTTGAGCGCGTGTGGTCCGAAAATTCAACCGGCCTTTTTCGGCCGCTTCCGGGTTAAGCGAGGGTTAAGCGGAGTTCGCACATGGAGACATGTCGAGTTGGTGAGTTGAGGAATTCTCACGCCGTGGGCATTTCTTCTCAATAGTGCCCGGTGAGATTGCGTGTGTCCCGGCTCTTGGGCCGGCCGCGCGACCTGCACGGCCGGAAACCCGTGCGTTGGGGCGGAAAGCGTGGAGCGGTGTCCAATGGAATGCGATGAACGCGGCGATGAAGCGAACGCTGGCAGCATCCGTGGTGATCGGAATATCCGTCGAGTTGAGTGTTTGGGCTTTCCTGTATTTCGTTGTGGGAGAAAACACGGCGTTATTGAGTCGGTTTATGTGGATTGATCGGCTTCAGGAACCGGGAATGAAGGCTGGCGAGGCCCTCGCGTCCAGCGTAAGTGGCCACTTTGGCTGGTCCGCGGCACCCTACCTCGGCACCGCCACCGCGATCACTGTGCTGATCACACTTTGGACCTGGCAGTGTTTGTTCCGTTCGCAAGTTGGAGATCCTGGCGGAGCACACACGAGAAATAGTCGTGTTGTCTTTGAGTGGTTCCTGTGCCACGCCAGTTTCCGGTAACCCCGTTTTTTGTCAACAACCTTGTTCTCCGATGCGTCCCCTGTCTTGATCTGTAGTCCGCTTGATATCCTAAACAGACGGACTCACCGGCTCGTCATCAAGCGGCGGAATAGCCGATCTT
>JAOAPT010000204.1 GCA_025463045.1 Candidatus Solibacter sp. | reverse complement strand
GCTGCTCGATTCGAAATTCAAGCAGGATCGCTCCGACGCCGTCAACTTCACCATCCAGCGGCAGCTTTCGCAGCGAATCATCTTCGAAGTGGGCTACATCGGGCGCACCATCAAGAACGAGTACGAGCTGATCAACATCGATGCCGTGCCGTATATGACCACGCTCAGCGGCCAGAGCTTTGCCAATGCCTATGCGAATCTCTATCAGCAGGTGGCGGGCGGTCTGCCGGTCACGACGCAGCCGTTCTTCGAAGCGGCGCTCGGAGGCTCGGGCTCCGCGTACTGCAGGAATTTCGCGAACTGCACCGCGGCGGTGGCTTCCAACCAGTCGTCGAACATCAAGAGCACGCTGGTCTACAATCTGTGGACGGCGCTCAACGCAGCACCCGGCTGGACGCTGGGCCGCACCCTGCTGGGTTCGCCGGCCTTGGGGGGCAGTTCGGTCGGGCAGCAGCTCACCGCCCTCGAGCTGTCCACAAGTAAAGGCTATGGAAACTACAACGCCGGATTCTTCACGCTTACCGCAAAGGATTGGAACGGGTTGACCAGCCGTTCCAACTTCACCTGGGGGCGCGCGCTGGGAACCGGAACCGTGAACCAGAGCGGCAGCTCGTCGACTGTCATCGATCCGTGGAATCTGCACGCCGCTTACGGCCCGCAGGGGTTCGACTACAAATTTGTATTCAACACGATGCTGCATTACCAAACGCCGTTCTTCAAGCGCCAGAAGGGTGTGCTCGGCCGCGTGCTCGGCGGATGGTCGCTCGCACCGCTGTTCACCGCGCAGAGTGGAGCTCCGCTTCAAATCAGTGTGACCACGGGCAGCAACTCGAATGCGCAATCGTTCGGCGAGGTCTACGGCAATGGCAACACGGCCAATGAGAACGCGGTCCTGATCACGAAGTTCACCGGCGGCAATTCGGCGCACTACAACGTCAACGTGCCCAGCGGCTGCGGCTTGAACGGCAATCCGTCGCGCGGCGGAAGCGGCATCAATATGTTTGCCGATCCCAATGCGATTTGCGCGCAATTCCGGCGCCCCATCCTCGGGCTGGATACCACCGACGGCGGCGCGGGCGTGATCCGCGGCTTCCCGACGTGGAATCTGGATGCAACCGTCGCCAAGGAAATTCGCGCGACGGAGCGGATCGGCGCCACGCTGATCATCCAGTTCTCGAACCTCTTGAATCACTTCCAGCCGGCTAACCCCAGCATGAATATCGACAGCCCGCAAACCTGGGGAGTGGTCACCAATCAGGCGACCAGCGCCAACGGACTACAAGCGCGCCAGATGGAGTTCGGTCTGCGAATTCGCTTCTAAACGCGGGAACTGGATAAATTCTTGGTTCGTCAGAAGAATTCGTGGGTCGATTCCGGCTCGGGTAATTTACCAAGTGTGTGATAGAGCGCAAGTTCGAGGTAACGGAAGGTGCGGAAGCCATAGGATTTTCTCATGGTGACTTTGGCTCTGTTGTTCAGACCCTCGACAACTCCGCTGGAGAGCAGCTTCTGAGCCCGAAAATAGTTGAGGATCAGTTCGCGATGCTGGCGAAGCGAGCGGGCGATCTTCTTCATGGGCTCGATGCGAGAACGCATGGTTTGATGGCACCACTCGTCGAGGAGTTTGCCGGCCCAGGCGCGCGAGTTGTACTCCCAGAGTTGCTGGAAGGCCTCCTTGAGAAGGTAAGCCCGGGCGGTTTTGAGGTTATACCGAAGCAGGTCGCGCAGGCGGAAGCGCTGCTCCTCCTTCAGATCTTCTTCGCGTTTGAGCAGGAGCCATCGCGACTTCTTCAGTAGCGGTGTCCGGCCTTCGCTCTCCATGCGGCGCGATTCTCCGGCGCGGACTTCGTCGAGGGCCTTATTCATTTTCGCGACGATATGGAAACGGTCGAGAATATGCAGGGCCTCGGAACAGTTCTCACGGATGACCTTGAAATGGTGAGCTCGCCATTTGAAAGTGAATGGCGAGGAGCCAATAATGGCGAGGAAAGTGGCCGGACACCTGCTTTTGAATGGTTTCCGGGCGAGCGTCCCCACGACAATTGTCCGCTCCTTTGGAGCGAGCCGAGCCATTCCCCAAACCTGTATTCCTGTATTGCAGGCGTGGTCGTTGGGAGCCTGACGGAACCGTCCATCTTCCCAGAGAGCCTTCCACAGCACCTCAACATGGCTCGCACCGAAGGTTTCGCTGGGAGCTCATTTGAGCGCCATTCCCATTGGTCGTTCCGACCCGGGTGGCAGCCCAGAGTTAGCTCATGGCAATTAATGGCGTGCAAATCGCAGCGCTGCCGGCATCCTTATTGTTCCCCGACGCTTTGCTCCGCATAATTGGCTCCTCGCCATTCACTTTCAGGTGGGGTTCCCACATGTCTGAGCAGATGAAGACGATCCTTGATGTGATTTCTTCGCCCATGGTGGTGAAGAATCCCCGAAAGGACTCGATTGTTCTTTCTTTGCCGACCCAAGCAAACGGATGACGCCGAGATCGATCTGATAGACCAGTGTCAGATACTTGTGCCCTTTGGAGTACTGGATTTCATCGACGCCGATGGCGTCGATCTGGCCGAGTGTCCGATGTTCCAGACCCCAGGTGACGACATGTTCGACCGCATCGAAAACCTTGTCCCAGGATGTGCGAAATGCCTCCGCCGTCTCTTTCCACGACAATCGTCTCGCCCAACGGGCTAAGAAGAGCATATAGGCTTTGGTCAGTGTGCGTTTGCCGTCGCCCCAGGGAACTTCTTCGACAGCCACAACGCCGCAGCGGCGACAGTCGACGCGCCTCATAGTATACAGAAGGAAGAGGAGAAACCCCCACACGGGAATGAACTCAAAGCGCCGTTCGGCAAGCTGGTCGTAACCGGGCGCCGGTAAATGGCAGCGCGAGCAGACTCCGGCCGAACCCTTGCGCGGTCGCACGGTTACTTCGATGCTCTTCTTGTCGGCACTGAAGTAGGCGTGCTGGTAGACAAAACCCCGAAAACGATGGCAGCGGTTGAGAATCGTGATCAATGGCGGAGGCAACCTCTACCATAAGCCGCCACAAATAACTTGCCGTTTCGGCGTCGGCAACCTGTGGTTGAAAGCGAGCAGATCGTGTGCGTCACACAAGAATTGAAGATGTCTCCAGGTACCCGGGCACGAGTTCGTCTCGCTGGTGTACAATTTGATGTGCGTAGAGGACGCAACCGGTCCGCGGAAAGGGTAGAAGCCCACCTGACCTGCAAGTAGGTATTGCGAACCTTCTTTCAGCCCGAATGCGGACAACGGGCAATGATGAAAGGAGGTCGCTATGTCGACCGAACCCAACGCGACGCCACGTCCCCTTCCAGAACGCCCCAATCTACGACACCTCAAGGATCAAGCCAAGGACCTGCTCGCCACCGGCAAAGCATCGTCGCTGGCCGACGCACAGTTTCAGATCGCCCGCCTCTATGGTTTTGTGAGTTGGCCGAAGCTGAAGGCACATGTCGAATCAATGGAGGAAGTCGGGAAGCTGCGGCACGCCATTGACCGAAACGACTTCGAACTCGTCAAGACATTGATGTCGAATCACCCGATCCTGCATCACGCTCCGCTGGGCTACGCGAACGATGGGCCCCTGACCATGGTGGCGGAGTGGCATTTTGGCGGCGGATGGCGCGATTTAACGGGCCGCGAAAAGACCAAGCGCCTCGCGATGGCTCAGTGGATGATGGAAAACGGGTCAGACGTCCATCAAGGCGGCGATGGGCCGCTGATGCGCGCCGCGCTGTTCGGCGCCCGCATTCCGATGATGGAATTACTGGTACAGCACGGCGCGGATGTAAACGCCGTGTGGCACGGCGAGTTTCCAATTATCTTTGCGCCTTGCGAAACCGTGGACCCGAGGGCGATGAGATGGCTGTTGGATCACGGGGCAAATCCAAATTGCGATGATCCACGGCGGAAGTATCCTGGAACGGCGCTCGACTACGTTATTGGGTCTTATGGCCGGTCGCCCGAACTTCGCGCCTGCATCGAGATGTTGGTTGCGGCCGGTGGCAAAACCAGGTATGACGCGGCTCCCGTGCTTGATATACTCTGCGGTCGCATGGATAGGTTGATCGAGCACCTTGAGGCCGATCCGGAGCTCGTGACCAGGCGGTTCCCCGAACTCGATTTTGGGACAACAGGTGGGCGACTTTTGACGCTTCGTGGCACCACCCTCCTTCATGTGGCTGCCGAGTACCGAAACCTCGAAGCCACTACGCTCCTTCTGAATCGAGGTGCTGATGTCAACTCTCTCGCGACCGTCGACGATGCTGGCGTTGGAGGACAGACGGCGATCTTTCACGCGGTGACGCAGAACGAAGACCACGGATTGCCGGTGGCGCGCGTGCTGGTTGACCGCGGAGCAGACTTGTCCATTCGCGTGAAAGTTCCGGGTCATTATGAGCGTCCCGACGAAGTGGTTGAATGTACGCCCTTCGGATATGCATTGCGATTTGAGAACGAACCGGGACGTGCTGACAAAGTCAAGACAGTAGCTTTCTTGCGCGGACTTGGCGCACCAGAGTGACTGTCGTCTGCCGCTATCGGAATTTCCAGGAACTCGTTTCGGATAGAGATACGCTAAGACCAAAGGTGAGGGCGCGCGCCTGTACTCACATCAGCCTCGCGACCTGCGCACCCAACCCTCGGCCGCTGCCCGAATAGGGAGGGGTTACCCACAGATTTCTCCGACGAGGCAAATTCTTTGTTCTTGCCGTAACACCCATCCGGGTGTACCCTTTTAGGAACCTTCTCAGAATTTTTCGCGGGTATTCCGGACCGCGCTGTTCCGGTTTGTGTTCATAGCCCGCGTCCCGGAGGCGTTTGACGCCCCCGGGTAACGAGACCGACCCCGCCGCCGGACTCCAACCTGTATCGGTTGCCTGAACTTGGCCTTCCAAAAGGGGTGGTATGACTACACATCGCTGGTTCTTCCTCGTCTCCTCGCTACTTATAGCCAAGGGGGCTCCGCCCCCTTGAAATCCCCCGGCACAGGTTAACGACGTTACGCCGACGTAACGAGCGCCGTAACGTGCCGGCGGAATCTGAGAGACGGATTCTCAGAGTTGGCGGGCTAGGAACTAATCGACCAGCTCCCCCTCCGGCAGAGTCACGCCGGTAATTCGGCGGGGCCGACGTGGTGACGGACTTCGAAGTAGTGCGCACAGAGCCGCCGGCACGAGCACGCGGCACGGCGCCTTCCCTCGGCCGTCGCGCCACGGTCAATTCCGAAAGCGCCGGCTCAAGACCTGGGACTTCGACTAAC
>JAOAPT010000181.1 GCA_025463045.1 Candidatus Solibacter sp. | reverse complement strand
GGCCCGCAGAGCAGGTACCGCTTCCCCAATGTGATTGCCACGCCCTCATGCTCGTACGAGAGCCCGACGGGATACATGATCGCGGTGCCCGGCCGTTGCTCGCCGCACGTGAACTCTTCGCTCAGATAGACCACCAGCGCCACGGTTTCCAGGTCGCCATGTAGCGAATCGTGTCCGCCGAGTACTTCAGGATGTAGGGCGGCGAGATCTTTCCCAGTCTTAGAACAGGGTAACGATACTTTTCTCGTGGGGTGAGCCCACTTAATGCGTTAGTCTAGCGATTCGCCCCCGCGATGGACGTTACGGCCGTCCAGAAGAACTGGACGTGTTTGTAGACGGACTCTTCGAGGATCCGCTCCTGGTCGCTGTGGGCGCCGTAGCCCTTGGTGGCGTCTTCGAGATCCGTCATCGCGCCGACGCCATAGCACTGAATGCCCTTGGCGCGCAGAAACGCCATGTCCGTTGCCCCGGTAGACATCATGGGCAGGGTAGTCGCGCCGTAGATTTTGTTGAAGGCCGACTCGATGGCGCGATAGGCGTCGGAATCGATGCGTGACGGGGCCGCGCCGGGCCGCTGATTGCGAGTTTCGGAAACCACTTCGACGGCGGGGTCGTTGATCACTTTGCGCATGAGGTCGAGAAAGGCCGGCATGTCCTCGTCCGGGAGCGCGCGGATGTCGAGCGTGGCGGTGGCCTCGGAGGGAATCACGTTGATCTGGAACCCCGCCTGAATAATGTTCGGCGAAATCGATGTGTGAAGCATGGAGTAGGCGCCAGGATCGTTCTCGGCGAGATACTCGCGGATCGCGGGAGCTTTGGCGGAATCGAAAAGACCCTTATAGCGCGCGGCCTGTTCGGGCGTGCTGATGGTGGCGAGCTTTTCGAAGTAGTAGCGGGTGGTGTCGTTGAAACGCATGGGCGGGTCCCACATTGCGACCTTCTCGACGGCGCGTGAGAGGTGGAGGATCGCGTTCGTACGCATGGGGCGCGAGCCGTGGCCGGCTGGGCCATGGGCGATAATGCGCGCGCCGCGCGGCTGCTTCTCGGTGGTCTGGACGACGGCGTACTGCACCTTGCCGTTCTGACGCCGCACGCCGCCGCCTTCGGCAAGCGCAATCTCGGCATCGATGTCGGCGAAGTGCTCGTCGACAACGTATTGAATCCCCGGCCCGGTAGATGCCTCCTCGCCGGCCTCGGAGAGGAAGATCACATCGCGATCGAGTTTGGTGTTGGCGCGCTTCAGAAGCACCATGGTCATCATCGCGGCCATGAGGTTCGGCTTGTCATCGAGCGTGCCACGTCCATAGACGTAGCCGCCGTTGCGCGCGCCGCTGAACGGGGGAAAGGTCCACTTGGACGCGTCGACTTTGACCGTATCGCTGTGGCCGACGATGAGCAACGGGCGCTTGGAGCCGTTGCCCTTCAGACGAGCGATGATGTTGGCGCGCGCGGGATCCTTGGCAGCGACGATGTAAGGGATGCCTTCAGCGTCGAAGACCTTGCGGACGTAATCGACCACGCGGGTTTCGTTGCCCGGCGGATCGGTGGAATCGATTTGGATAAGCGCCTGGAAGTGGCGCATCGCTTCCGCCTTGACCTGGACCCAATCGGGAGTCTGTGCGGAGGCGGAGAGTAATGCGATGAAAATAAGAGACGAGGCGGCTCGCATTATCAGAGTGTAGCGTGCCGGCGTGGTACCCTCGCAGTACCCTCGCAGACATCGGATTTCTATGCGCCTGGTGACCATTTTCGGAACTGCTGCCCTTACCGGCCTGGCCTCTCCCGCCGATTCGTTTTATCTCGGCACCTGGAAGATTGCTTCGGCGATCGTAGCGCCCTGGGCCGACGCCGCCCGCAAGCCCGATGATGCCGAGCGCAAGATCCTGGTTGGCAAGTTAGTCAGCATCAAGCCTGCCGGGATCGCCGGACCGCGCGCCGTCGCCTGCAAAGGCCCCAAGTACCACCTTCGCGATGATGGCGCCGACATGCTGTTTCAGGGCATGTTGGATGAGATGCGGCGGCGCGATCCATCGATCGATCCCTTCAAGCTGGCCGCGAAGTTGGGCTTTAAAGGCTCGTCCTGGAAGACCCTCGAGACCGGCTGCGGCAACGAAATCGACCTGCATTTCGTGGACGCCGCCACTGCCGAATTTGGACTCAACAATTACGTCTATGTTCTGAAGAAGGAATAAGACCGCGCCATCAACAAGTTCCGGAAACCGGTGTGGTCCAATGTCTCAATGGGCACAAGCGGCGTCATTCTCTCAGTGCTGACCACCGTTTGCTGGCTGGGCATGCTGATGATGTTCCCCGCGTTCCTCGGCGTGGATGCCCACGGCGACGCCACCGTCGGCGTCGCATATGGTTTCCTGGCATCGTGGGTCTTCGCCGGCTTCACCTGGCTTTGGATTGGCGGTCTGCTGTTGATCGCCGGCACGCGCGATCTACTGCCCGGTTGGGGGAACCTTGCGGCTCTGGTGCTCGGCCCCGGTTGCGCGGCGGCGGCGATGGCTGCCTTCTATCTGCTCTCGGACCCGCACCTCCGCTGGCCCGCGATCGTTCCCGTCGTCTCTTCGGTTCTGCTCGCCGGTTACGCCTGCAGGCTCATGCAACCCTCGCTGCGCCCTCTTTTCTCCAAGCCAACCACCGGCCTGACGGTCTGGATTCTCGCGCTCGCCCTGGCCGTCGCACCCTGGCCGACGCTCGTCGCCCAGGTCCGCGGCAAAGCACTCCAGCGCGCGGAGAACGCCAGGGGGCTCGCCGAGTGGAAGCTTCAGGCGAGCGCGCGCAACCGCGCCCAGAACCTGGAGAAACTCCGCGCCATGCCGCCCGGAGCTTTGATCGTGAACTGGTACCCCCTGCTCGATCCCGAGAGCGGCGTGCAAGCCGAAGCGCTCGAAGCCATGCGCCACGATCCCGCCCGCCAGGCGCAGATCGAGGATATGCTCGGTTACGGCATTCACCGTGCCATGACGCTCCTGCCCGACCTCGACCTCCAGCCCACTCCGACTTTGTGCCACGCCGCTGGAGCGTTTTTCGTTAAGACCGCCGCCAGTTCTCCCCTGCGAAAACGCGACGATCCCGTCCCCTACAACGCCCAGGTTGGGTTTCACGAGCTCCTCCCGGGAATTCGCTGGCTGACCGCCCACGGCTGTAATTGCGATGAGGGCATCGCGGCGCTCGATGCCTCGGCGCGAACCTATCTGGATTCGCCGGCTCGCCATATACTGCTTGCCGATCTCGCCGCTCTGCGCCAACATAAATGAACCCCGTGCCGTCTTCACTCCGGTCTGTCGGTACCGCCGCACCCGTCCTGCTCGCGCTGATGTTCGCCTGCTGGGCATTCGCGCTCCGCGGCATCTCGCTGTGGATAGCATTGCAACCCGCGCCCGGCCGCGAGACGGATAGAATGATGCTTCAGGCGTGGTCGGGCGGCTGGACCCTGCTGGTATGGATCCTGCTCGGCGGACTGCTCTTGGTCGCCAACGCCAAAGGCGCGCTCCCTTCGAGTGTGGGGCTCGCCGCCTGGCTGATTCATCCGCTCTCCACCGTCGCCGCGCTCATCGCCATCGGCGTCGCGTACGATGCCCGCTGGCGCTGGTGTCTCGCGCTCCCCATCGCCGCTCCCCTTCTAATCGCCGCCTATATCGCGTGGGCATTCCTCTCGCCACCGCCGGCCAAAGTCGCGCTGGCCATGTGGGCGGCCGTGCTCGCCTTGTCGCTCTCCATTCTTCCCCCGGCCTTGCAATTCAAGAGCGACCACCTGGATAGCGGCGCGATCGACGCCACGCCCGGTCCCAAACTCGACCGGTGGATGGCCGACCAGCGCGCCAAGCGCCGCGCCGATGAGCTCGACGAACTGAGCAAGATCGACGACGAGACTACGCTCAGCGAACTCGAGCACCTCGTCCGCAAGGACAGCCCCGTGCTCCAGGAAACCCTGGCTGCCATGCGCCGCCTTCCCCAGCGTCAGGCGGAGGCCGTCCTCCGCTTTCAGGCCGACTTCACTTTCATCCTGCGCCTGTTGCCGGACATCGACCTGCAGCCCACGCCGGAACTCTGCGGCGCCATCCGCGGCCATCTCCAGCGCTATCTCCGGCAGGAGCGCGCGAACCGGCACGAGCCCATGGGGTTTGTCGGTGCACAAATGGAAGAGTCCGTCCCCAGCCTCGGTTGGATCTCTCAGCACTGCGACTGTGAAGCCGAACTCGACGACGTAGAGCGATTCGCCCGCGCTCAACTCGACACTCCGGAGGTGCGTCAGTTCCTCGCCTCGCTGGCCGATGCCAGAAAGAAGCGGTAGTGACGCCGGTCTGCGATATCGTTAGATGCATGACACGCGCGATCGGGGTAGCTGCGATGATTTTGATAACCAGTGGCGTAGCGCAGCAGCCTGCCCGGAAGCCCTTCCGGTCTCAAGCCACATCGAGCATCGCATACCGTGTCGATAAAGATCAGGAGATCGTCGAAACCACCAACATCGCCTGGCAAGTGACCGGAACGGATATTCCCGGCCGTCCCAAGAGTGAGCGCCTGGTGCTGCGTATCACCGCCACCCAGACACAGACGCTTGGCGATATCGGTTCGGAGGCCAAGGTCACCGTCGACGCCTGGCCGATGGGCGCGGATCTCCAATCGAAGGCGCTGTACAGCGTGACGCAGATCGGCCTCGAAGCTCACACGCTGGAGAGTGCGCTCTTGCAAGTTGCGCGCGGCACGGAGGAGGTGGAATGGTGGTCCGTGCATCAATTGGGAACCGGCAAGCACCTCTTCGACACGTACGTGCCGCCCGTGAATTTCTCGACCTCCCGCGAGTTCTTCATCTCGCGCTACGGCGCGCTCGATGTCCCACCGGACGACGCCCCGGACACGCGGCTGCACGAACCGCATATCGTCGCGGTGCTCGTCTATGCCTCCACCGAAAAGGTGATCCGCGAAGCGCTCATCACCGCCGACGACGTGAAACGGGCCAGGGAACTGCGGTCATATGCCGACACCCGGCGCACGCTGACCCTTCGCGAATCGCCCTCGCTTCCTCCGGTACTGCGCATCCGCTTCGTCTCCAACGACAAGGTGGAGAAGGAAACGCTGCTCGAAATTCCTGTCGCCACCGACGATCTGGATTTTGCCGCGGCCAAGATTCCGGCCGGCTTTCATGTGCGGACTTGGAAGCGATAATCCGCTGGAATCGCTTGTTCCACATTAATGTTTCTCGCCGGCGCTGCCGATCATCCTCATGTGACACCAGAGCACCCTTTGCGAGTCTGCTTCGTCTGCAATGAGCTGCCCCCGGCGCCGGCAGGCGGGATCGGACCCTGCGTCCTCACCACCGCCAAAGCTCTGGCCAACACCGGACACCACGTGTCGGTCGTCGGATTCTACCCCAAGGACTACCACTGGTCGATTCCCGGCGTGAACGTCTACCGCGTCCAGCCCCGATCCTTCCCACGAACGAAGCTGGATTGGCTGGTCCGCCGCGTCGCCATCGCGCGCGCTCTAAACGCGCTGCACCACCGCGACCCGCTCGATATCGTCGAGTGGCCGGATTACGAGGGCATGTACCTCGGCAATCTCGCCGGCACTACCAACGTGGTCCGCAATCACGGTCCGCTGATGAGCCACCGGCTCGCCGGACTCGTGCCGCGTGCGCGCCTGCTCGAGTCATTGGAACTTCACACTCTCCGCCGCATTCCGAACTGGATCGGCGTCTCGCGATGGTTCATGTCGGAGTGGATGCGGATCGCGAACGCCCGTCCCCGGAACTCCACCGTCATCTATAACCCAGTGGATT
>JAOAPT010000137.1 GCA_025463045.1 Candidatus Solibacter sp. | reverse complement strand
GTGCTCGATGCGGTCTTCGGCGAAGAACATGTGCTCGGTACGGCAGAGGCCGATGCCTTCGGCGCCGAACTTGCGGGCGACCTTGGCATCGCGCGGGATATCGGCATTGGCGCGGACGCCGAACTTGCCGCGGAACTCGTCGGCCCAGCCCATGAACTTGGCGAGGACGCCGGATTTCGGATCGGCTTCGAGCGTGCTGGCCTTGCCGGCGTAGACCACACCGGTCGAGCCATCGAGCGAGAGCCAGTCGCCTTCGTGCAGCAGGATAGTCTTGCCGTTGACGCTGACGCTGACTTCCTTCTTGTGCTCGTTCACGGTTACGGTCTCGGCGCCGGCGACGCAGGGCGTGCCCATGCCGCGGCAGACGACCGCCGCGTGGCTCGTCATACCGCCGCGCGCCGTCAGGATGCCCTTGGCGACTTCCATGCCTGCGATGTCGTCGGGCACGGTCTCCTTGCGGACCAGGATGACGGGAGCCTTCGTCGATTTCTCCACCGCATCTTCGGCGGAGAACACGATGGTTCCGACCGCGGCACCCGGGGATGCCGGCAGGCCCTTGGCCAGCACGGTCAGCGTCTTGATCTGCTTGGGATCGAGCACCGGGTGCAGCAACTGATCGAGCTGCTGCGGATCGACGCGCAGGATGGCTTCCTTCTTGTCGATCAGACCCTGCTCCACCATTTCCACCGCGATGCGAACCGCGGCCGGACCCGTGCGCTTGCCGTTGCGGGTCTGCAGCATGTACAGCTTGCCGTCCTGAATGGTGTACTCGAAATCCTGAATGTCGCGGTAGTGATTCTCGAGCATCGTGGTGATTTCACGAAGCTGATCGTAGACCGCTTTGTTCCACTTGGCGAGCTCGCTGATCGGGTGCGGCGTGCGGATGCCGGCCACCACGTCTTCGCCCTGCGCGTTCTCCAGGAATTCGCCGTAGAACACGTTCTCGCCGGTCGCCGGATTGCGCGTGAAGCCCACGCCGGTCGCCGAAGTTTCGCCGAGGTTGCCGAACACCATGCCCTGCACGTTGACCGCGGTGCCGAGATCGTCGGGGATCTGGTTCATCTTGCGGTAGTACTTGGCGCGATCGTTGAACCAGCTCCGGAACACGGCATCTCGCGCGCCGGCGAGTTGCTCGAGCGCGTCCTGCGGGAACGGCTTGCCGGTCTTCTTCTGCACCAGCTTCTTGTAGGCTTCGATGACGTCCTGAAGGTCCTTGGCGGTGAGTTCGGTATCGAGCTTCGCCTTGACCTTTTTCTTCTGGCCCTCGAAGACTTCGTCGAAATCGTGCTTGGGGACTTCGAGCACCACGGCGCCGTACATCTGGATGAAGCGGCGGTAGCAATCGTAAGCGAAGCGCGCGTTGTTGCTCTTGGCTTCGAGCGCCTTCACGGTCTTGTCATTCAGGCCCAGGTTGAGGATCGTGTCCATCATGCCGGGCATGGAGAATTTGGCGCCGGACCGCACGCTGACCAGCAGTGGATTTTCGGTGTCGCCGAGCTTCTGACCCATGCGCTCTTCGAGCGTGGCGAGCGCACCTAGCATCTCCTGATGGATGTCCTTCGGCACGGTGAACTTGTTGTCGAAGTAGATGTTGCACACCTGCGTCGAGATCGTGAAGCCGGGAGGCACGGGCAGTTTCGCCCGGCACATCTCGGCCAGCCCGGCGCCTTTGCCACCGAGCGTGTCCTTCATCTTTCCATCGCCGTCGGCGGTTCCGTTGCCGAACGAGTAGACGTACTTCGTCATTCTTGATTGCTCCTATGAATTAGTTACGATTTCAGAAAAGTCCGCCATCGTCGAGAATTCCGCCAACAGCGTGCTCAACAGCGTCAAACGGTTTTGCCGGACAGCCGGGTCCGGCGCGTTCACCAACACTTTGTCAAAGAAAAGATCCACCTTGGGGCGCAGGCGGGAGATCACGGTTTCAATGGGCTGCGACTGAATCCGGCGGAACTCTTCGTACAATTCGCGCTCTGGGCCTTCCTCCAGCAGAGACTCGTCGATGGTGCCGCCGCCCGGGAATTTGGCCTGTTCCAGAATATTTCGGATGCGTTTGAAACTGGCGGCGAGCGGTTCGAAATCGGGCGAGCCGCGCAGGTTGCGCACGCGCTCCAGGCGGGCTTCCAGGTCGACCAGGTTGCCCCATCCGACCGTCGCCTTCATGCAGGCGTTGACCTCGTCGTAGGCGAAGCCGCGAATGTCCTTGAAGTAGTAGCGCACGCGCTCTTCGAGGAACGCGCGAAGAGCTTCATCGCCCGCGATCAAATCGAGCAGCGGGATCGCGAGTTTGCCTTCGACGATAATGCGCACGACGCCTTGCGCGGCGCGACGGAGAGCGAAGGGATCTTTCGATCCGGTCGGCACCATGCCGACTCCGAAACAGCCACGCAGCGTATCGAGTTTGTCGGTGAGGGAGACGATCAGCGCCGTGCGATTGCGCGGTAGCGCGTCGTCCATGCTCTCCGGTTTGTAGTGATCGTAAATCGCCTGCCAGACGGGCTCGGGCTCGCCCTGCACGCGGGCATAAAGTCCGCCGACCACACCCTGCAATTCGGTGAACTCCTTGACGAGTTCGGTGGTCAGGTCGCACTTGCAGAGTTCGGCCGCGCGCACCGCGTGCGGGTCGCCGCCGATTTCCGCGGCGAGCGTCATCATGCGCTCGGTCTTCGCCAGGTAGCTGCCGAGTTTGGCCTGGAAGGTGACGTTGGCGAGATCCTGTTTGCGTTCGGCAAGCGGCTTCTTCTGATCGGCATCCCAGAAGAAGCGCGCGTCGTTGAAGCGGGCGCGGAGCACGCGCTCGTTGCCGCGGCGGACGAAGCCCTCGGGGTCGCTATCGATGTTCATGACGGCGACGAATTCGGGGGCGAGTTTGCCGGACTCGTCTTCCACCGAGAAGTATTTCTGGTGGTGGCGCATCACGGTGATCAGGACCTCTTCGGGCAATTCGAGGAACTGCGGATCGAAGCAGCCGCGGATCGGGCGCGGGCACTCGGTGAGGTAGACCAGGGTTTCCAGCAGCGCATCGTCGGGCTTGATGCGGATGCCGGCCATGCCATCGCGAATTTGGTCGCGACGCGCGGCGGCGGAGAGGATCACGCCATGATCGCGGAGGCGCTGTTCGTAGTCGGCCGCGGTGATCGCGATCTCGCGCGCGCCCAGGCGGCGATGCCCGCTGGTCAAGGCGCCGGAGCGCACGCCGGCGAGTTCGAAGGGGATGATGTCGTCGCCGAGGAGGGCGACGATCCAGCGGATCGGACGAATGAAGCGCGGGCCGCCTTTGCCGGTCCAGTACATCGTCTTCGGGAAATAGATGCCGAGAATGATGCCGGGCAGCGCTTCGGCCAGGATGTCGTTGATGAAGCGGCCGGCGACCTTCTTGTGGTAGACGTAATACTCGCCCTTGCCGGTGTTCTCCACCGTCAGATCTTCGGGCGCAATGCCCTGCTTACGGGCGAAGCCTTCGACGGCTTTGGGCGGCGCGGATTTCGCCGGACCGAGGACGCGCTCTTCACTATCCTCCTGCTTCAGCGGCAGGCCTTCGGCGCGGAGCACGAGGCGGCGCGGGGTGGCATCGAGCCGGACGGACTCGTGCGGGATCTCGAGCTTTTCGAAGGAGAGGCGCAGATTCTCGAGCGCCGTCGGGATCATCCAATCGGGGATTTCTTCGGTGCCGATTTCGAGCAGCAGGGGTGAATTGGCTGGCAGACTCACTGGGCCACCTCCGCCGCGATTTCCGCATCCTGGTTGACCCAGGCTTGCGCGACGCCGACCGCCATCTTCCGCACCCGCTGGATTACTCCGACGCGCTCCGTCACGCTGATCGCGCCGCGGGCGTCGAGCGTGTTAAAGAGGTTGGAGCACTTAAGCACCTGATCGTACGCCGGAAGCAGGGGATAACGCTTCTTTTCCGGCGACTTAGGGTCGTATAGGCTGAGCAGACGGGTAGCTTCGCCTTCGTGCAGGTCGAAGAGCTTCCAGAGGGTCGGGATGTCCGCCATTTCGAAGTTATAGACCGAGTACTGCAGTTCATCCTTATAACGCACGTCGCCGTAGGTGAAACCGGGAGCCCATTCGATATCGTAGACGCTGTCCTTCATCTGCAGGAAGGCGGTGAGGCGCTCCAGGCCGTAGGTCAACTCGGCCGGGACGAGATCCAGATCGATACCGCCACACTGTTGAAAATAAGTGAATTGAGAGATTTCAAGGCCGTCCAGCATGACCTGCCAGCCGATTCCCCAAGCGCCCAGCGTGGGAGCTTCCCAGTTGTCTTCTTCGAGCTTGAGGTCGTGCTTCTTTAGATCGATCCCGATCGCTTCCAGGC
>JAOAPT010000112.1 GCA_025463045.1 Candidatus Solibacter sp. | reverse complement strand
GAGGGCGGTGGGTGTGGTGATCGCGGCGGTATAACTGACGGCGAGCGTGGTACTCACGGCGGTGCCGATTTCGGTGAGGCCGGAGAATTGGTAAGTCTTGCTGCCAATCGACGTCGCGCAGACGTTTCCCGTCAGGCTGCCAAATGGGGCGAGGCGCGTGGTGCCGAAGAGTTGCTGAACTCCATTGCCGGGATCGGAGAGGGTGACGTAGTAGCCGCCGGTTTCGCGCACGGTGAGCTGGTGCGACCACTGGCAGGCGGGATCGCCTTGCGGGTTCTGGGCGACGGGCGAGGACGAAGTGGAGAGCGCGATTCCAGGCACGAGTCCCGGGCCGGGCGAGGCGGAGACGTGGAGGGCCGCGTCGCGAGTCCAGGTGGTGCCGTCGGCATCCTGGCCGACGAAGTGAAAGACGAAATCGGCAGGGACGAAGGAGGGCGTGATGCCGAGGGTGGCGGAGGTCAGGGTGCCATTGGCGGGAATCGCGCCGCCGCCGAAGAAGGTATTGAGATTGATGCTGCTGTTGCCGACGGTGGCTGAGGTGAGGCGGGTGGCGACTCCGGCTTTCTCGCTGAAGATGATGGTGACGGGCGCCTGCCCATTGATGGCGAGCGTGCTGGTGGGGTTGGGGGAGAGAGTGACGAAGACGAGCGAGGCCGGGGACGCCGGAGTCGCGGTCAGGGTGACGGAGCCGACCGAAGAGGCGTACGTGCCATCGCCGCTATAGAGCGCGTAGACCTTGCCATCGCCGGCGAGGACGGATTGCGCGGAGACGGAAAGCGCGGCGGTCGAGGTGTCGCCGGCGGCGGTGAGTGGCGCGGACCCGAGGGCGACGTCGAGGATGGTGACGAAGGTGACGGCTCCGGTTGGCGACGCGCCGGCACCCTTGACGGTGGCGGTGAGTTTGACGGTGTCGTTCACGACGGCCGTGGTGATGTCGGCGGCGAGGGTGGTGGTGCTGGCGTCGCCGGTGTTCCAGGCGGCGATGAGGCGCGCGGCGTCGATGGAGCCGAGTCCGGTGGCCATATCGTAGCCGGGCGCGGCCTGATAGCCCAGATTGCCATTCGAACAATCGATGGTGCCTTGCACGCAGGGGACGAAATTGTCGCCGGAGGTGATGTCGTGGAAGGCGTCCTTCGCGGATTGGGCCAGGCGGTACAGGGTGGGATTGATGTTGCCGAGCCCAGGCTGATCGATCAGTTTTCGGGAGACGAGGGATTGATTGAGCAGGGCGACGATGCCGGCGAGTGAGGGCGATGCGGCGGAGGTTCCGCCGACGAGGACGAGGCTGCCGCCGGAGACGACTACGTAGGAATCGTGATCGATGGAGGAGGTGAGGGAGATGTCGGGAGTGTCGCGCATGCCATCGTCGGGCACGCCGGGGCCGGCCTGCCAGAAGGGCTTGGGGAAGTAGGCGCTGGGGCCGCCGCCGCTGGCGGCGAATTCTCCGCGGAGGATAGTTTCGTTCCAGGCGACCTCGGGGATATAGGAGAGTACGGAACCGTTGGTCGAGGAGTTGACGCCTGCCCAATAGCGGCTGCTGCCTTCGTTGAACATGGTGCCGCCGACGGCGGTGACTTCGGGAATTCCGGCGGGGAAGGATGCGCGCGCGCCCTTCGCTGCCTGCTGAACGGGCGAGGCATGATCGCAGGTGGCGGCGCCCCAATCGCCGGACGCAACGAGGAAGGTGATGCCCTGCGCGTTGGCCTGTTGCGCGACGGCGCGGAAGTGCTGCGAGCCGAGGGCTTCGCAGGCCCCGAAGCTAACGCTGAGGACGGGCGCGAGTTTCTGATCGATGGCGTAGCGCGCGGCGGTGAAGGCGTCGGAGGAATAGACGTAGACGACTTTGGCGTTGCGCGCGACGGCGCCGGCCCACTCGACATCGAGATCGGCTTCGGCGAGCGCGTCGGGGTTGGGGCCGGGATCGCGGCCGGTGAGGATGACGTCGGGATCGTTGGCGGGAAGGCCGAAGGTCTTGCGGAAACTGCGGATGTCGGCGAGGTTGAGGTTGACTTCACCGGCGATGGCGATCTTCTGGCCGGTGCCATCGATGCCGGCGGCGTAGAGCGGGGTGATGTTGTAGATGGTCGCGAGATCGTCCGGGGCGATGGCGTGGGAGCCGTCGCTGAGGTTGGTTTGCGGGAGGGGGCGAGGGACGTGGGTTGGGAAATCGTTGAGGCCGGAGAAGCCGGCGACCACGGATTCGAGTGCGGCGGGGATGGCGGGCTCGCTGGTGTTGGCGAAGCGCGTGCGGCCGTTGTCGGCGAAGCGGTGAAACTCGGTGCGGAAGGTGCGGGCGGCCTGTGCGGCGGTGCCGCTGAAGGTGATCCAGTGGCGGCCGCGGGCGATCTCGTCGATGTGGAGTCCTTGAGATTCGAGCCAGGATACGACCTTCGCCATATCGTTGGCGGAAAGTCCGAAGCGCTCGCCGAATTGTTCGGGCGAGAGGAAGCGGCGGTACTCGGGTGAGCCGGGCATCTGCTGGGCGGCGAGGAAGAGGGAGAGCGAGGAATCGGGGCGGAGGAGGACGGTGGCGTGATCGATCGGCATGGCGGGATCGACGGCGCCGCGGTCGGCGTCGGGCAGGGCGCGGGGATGGACGTGTCCGGCGATGCGCACGGTGCGGGTGCGGTCGACTGGGGCGGCGATGCGATCCTGCGCGGCGGGAAGGATGGCGGCGACGCAGAGGAAGAGGGCTAGGCGCTTGGACACGATGGGACCTCGAACGATGGATGTCACATTATAGCGAGCGCCATTTTCTGGAGAGCGTCATCGTTTGTTAGTAGCGTCAGCGCGCGGCCCAGCGGGACATTTCTTCCCAGGCGGAGATTTGCTGCGAGGGGCGGGTTGGCGTGTCGAGGCGGAGGCGGCGGGATTCGACGTTGCGGGCCTGGAGGGCGAACACGAGTTGGTCGGAGCCGGGATCGCGGCCGGTGGAGATGACGAGGGTCGGGGTCTGGAAGTGGGCGGCGAAGTAGAGGGGCGAATGCTTGACGTATTGATCGGGATCGTCCCACGGCATAGCTCCCATTAAGGTAGCGGCGCGGTAGAGGCCATCGGGGGCGCTGGTGATTTCGGTGGCCCAATCGGCGATCGGGCGAACGGCGATAGCGGCGTGGAAACGGGTGGTATGGCCTATCGCCCAGGCGGCGAGGAGGCCGCCTTTGATGGTGAGCTTGGCGGGGTCGATGAAGCCTTTGGCGATGACGGCATCGACGCCGCGGAGGAGATCGTCGAAATCGTCGCCGGGGTAGCGGGAGCGGATGAGGTTGCCGAACTCCTCGCCGTAGCCGGGGGTGCCGCGCGGGTTGGCGCAGAGGACGACGAAGCCTCGGGCGGCGAAGAGTTGGGCGTGAAAACGGAAATCGGGGCCGCACATGCGGCGCGGGTCGTCATCGATATCGAGGAGGAGTGGATATTTCTTCGCGGGGTCGAACGCGGGTGGTTTAAGGATCCAGGCCTGGATGGTTTTGCCGTCGGACGGATAGCTGATTTCTTCGGTGAGGGCGGGTTCGCGGTCGACGATGAGATCGCGATTGGGTGCGGCGAGGGTGACGGGCTTCGCCGGGAGATCGACGGGGAAGGTGACGAGTTCGGCGGGGGCGCGGACGGTGACGGCGCGGCCGGTATCGGCGACGGAAAAATCGGTGAGGCGCGCGGGCGCGGTGGTGACCTGGCGGACGCTGCCATCGCTGCGCGCGGCATAGACGCGGGTTGTGCCGTGATCGTCGGCGAGGAAGTAGACGGTGCGCGAATCGCTGCTCCACTGGGGATGGCGGATATCGCGATCGAGCGATCCGGCGAGGATTTTGGCGCGGCTGCCATCGGGGTTGGCGACGTAGAGTTTGGCGACGACGTAGCTCTGCGGCTTGGGCTCGCGGGCGATCCAGGCGAGGCGGCTGCCATCGGGCGAAGGGACGGGCTCGATATCGGGACCGTGGTGATGGGTGATCTGGCGGCGGGTGCCATCGGCGATGCGAATGGCGTAGAGCTCGGCGCCTTCGAGGACGTGGGCGGCGTCGGGCGGAGGCGCGGCGGCGACGAGGATGGACTGGCCGTCGGGCATCCAGGCGGGGTCGCCGTGGATCTCGAGATCGCCGAGCGGGATGGCGCGGACGGGGCCTCCGGCGGCGGGGACGAGGAAGAGATGGGCGCGGGCAGTGAAGGCGAGCGATTTGCCGTCGGGCGACCAGGCGAGAGATTGCGGCGGATCGGGAACGTCGGTGAGTTTGTCTGCGCCTGGTTTGTCAGGGCCGCCTATGCGGCGAATCCAGATTTGCGGCGTGCCGGTGCGGTCGGAGATCCAGGCGAGGCGGTTGTCGGCGGACCAGCGCGGGGAAGAGTCGCGCCACGGACCATCGGTGATGCGGCGCGGCGTGCCATCGGGGGTGGCGACCTGCCAGAGGTTGGCGCACACGGTGTCGGTGGCGCGGTTGTTCCAGGTCTCGACGTAGACGGCCTGGTCGCCATCGGGATTGATGCGCGGGCTGGAGATTTCGCGCCACGTCCACCAATCGTCGAGGGTCCAGGGAGCGCGGGCCGCGCTGAGTGCGGCGGTCGAGATGAGGAGGGCGAGGGCGGTGAATCTCACGGACGAAGATAGTCTCGCACATCGGTGGGCGTGCGGCGTGTGGCATGATGCGAAGACGTGCGTCCTGCAATTGGAATCGATTTCGGAACGACCAATAGCTCGGTCGCGCTGTCTACTGGCGGGGCTGGAGTGGAACTCGTGCGCTATCCGTTCACCGGGGGCGCGACGGAGGCGTACCGGTCGCTGCTGTATCTGGAGCATCACAAAGAACGCGGGCGGATGGCGATCAAATCGTGGACCGGGCCGGGGGCGATCGAACAGTATCTGGCGGCAGAGACGAAGGGGCGATTGATTCAATCGCTGAAGAGCTATCTGACGAGCCGGAGTTTGACGACGACGGATGTGTTCGGGCACCGGCGCACGCTGGAGGAATTGATCGCGCGGATTCTGGCGGATTTGCGCGAGCAGGCGGAGCGGCAGTTCGGCGTGGCGATTCGTCATGCGATGGTCGGGCGTCCGGTGCGGTACGTCGGGGCGGAGACGGAGGAGGACAACGTCTTCGCGATGGATCGGCTGCGGAAGGCGTTTCAGGCGGCGGGATATGACTCGGTGGATTTCGAAATGGAGCCGGTGGCGGCGGCCTACTATTACGAATCGACGCTGGATCACGACGAGCTGATTTTGATCGGCGATTTCGGCGGCGGTACGAGCGATTTCTCGCTATTGCGCGTCGGGCCGAAGGTGCGGCGCGAGGGGCGGCGGCCGGAGGATTTCCTGGGGAATAGCGGCGTGGGACTGGCGGGCGACGCGTTCGATGCGAAGATCGTGCGCAATCTGGTGTCGCCGCGGCTGGGCGCGGGTTCGATGGCGCGGGCGCACGAGAAGGTGCTGCCGGCCGTCCCGAACTGGGTGTACGGGAAGCTGGAGCGGTGGCATCATCTTTCGTTTTTGCGGACGCGCGCGGTGCTGAATATGTTGGAGAGCACGAAAGTGCAGGCGTTCGAGCCGGAGAAGATCGCGGCGCTGATTCACTTGATCGAGGAGGATCTGGGGTATCACCTGCATGCGGCGGTGCAGCGGACAAAGGTCCGGCTGTCGGAGGCGGAGGAGGCGGAGTTCCGGTTCGTGGACGGCGATCTGGAGATTCGCGCGAAGGTGCGGCGCACGGAGTTCGAGGAGTGGATCGGCGAGGACGTGGGGACGCTGGAGCGGTGCATCGACGGGCTGCTGGCGGAGTGCGGCGTGGCAGCGGCCGATGTCGACGTGGTATTTCTGACGGGCGGATCGAGCTTCGTGCCGGCGGTGCGGCGGATCTTCGATACGCGATTCGGGGCGGCGCGAGTGCGGAGTGGGAACGAGTTCACGTCGGTGGCGCGGGGGCTGGCGCTGCGCGCGGCGGAGGCGGGTATATGATTTACACATGGCAGAAGTACAACTGACCGAAGCTCAGATGAGCGAAGCTCCTGGGAGAGCGAAAAATGTTCCGGTGCCGCCGGTGTTCGCGACGCACGCGGAGGAACGGCGCCATCGCAAAGAACGGCTGGCGGGCGCGTTCCGATTGTTCTCGCGGTATGGGTACGACGAAGGCGTCGCGGGGCACATCACGGCGCGCGATCCGGAATATGCGGACCACTTTTGGGTCAATCCATTCGGCGTGCACTTTGGGCAGATCCGCGTGAGCGACCTGGTGCTGGTGGATGAACACGGCGAGGTGGTCGAGGGCAATTATCCGGTGAACACGGCGGCGTTCGCGATCCACTCGCGTGTGCATGCGGCG
>JAOAPT010000098.1 GCA_025463045.1 Candidatus Solibacter sp. | reverse complement strand
TGCCGCATGCTCACGCCCGTAGTCGAAGACCTTGCAGCCGAGTTCGCCGGGCGAATGCGCGTAGCAAAGCTCAATGTGGATGACAACCCAATCACCGCAAGCCGCTTTCAGATTCAGGGCATTCCAGCTTTGCTGTTGCTCAAGAATGGCCGGGAGGTCGATCGCATCGTCGGGGTGCAGCCCAAGCAGGAGATTCTGCGCCGCGTCCAGCGCGCGATCGCAAATTAAGCGCCGTAAGCTTACGCCGCGATCTGCAGCCGGTTTTCCACCTGTTCGATCCCCGGCACATTCCACGCGATCTCTTCCGCTTCGGATGATTCGGCCCATGACTGGACGGTTCCTTCCAGCACGATGCGTGAGTGCTCCACCCGAACCTTGATGCCGCGTGCATTTAGTTCTGCATCATGCTGAAGGGCCTCTTCGATCGTCCGCTTGATGGCGTCTGTACTCAATCCGCCGGCACCCCTCAGACGAATCTGGTTGCTCACACCCGCAATACCGGGAACGGTGGAGACAACCCGATCCGCGGTTTGTCTCTGTGAATACTCGTCCACCTCTCCCATAAGGGTAACGCGGGAGTCCTTCACTTTAGCCGTGATGCTTGCCGGCAGACCGGCTTCCCGCAACACAGAATTTGCCGCGAACTCGAGTTCCCGGTCGCGCCGCCGCCGCCTGGCGACCACAATCGCACTTGCCAGCGCGAAGCCGAGCACGGCGCCGATGAACGCGCCAAGGCTCGAACTGCTTGGATCGTTCAGTCCCGCGGGAACGAACACCACGGGCCCAAGAACTCCGCCCAGGACCACGCCCACAGAGAGTCCGGCCGCCTTGATCAAAAAATTGCGATCGATTCCCATTTGCTAAGTACCTCCGCCACACGGAACGTCAACAGGTGCACATGTGGTGCCAGCGGCCTAAGGTGCGCAGTGGCCTACGCCGCTCCACCAGAACGCGTTCGGAGGAGTCTACGGGTAGACCCGGGGTTCGATGGGTCGATCATCCGTATCTCGCGACTCGTCCTGAAATCAGTGCGCACCGGGGTATTTTCTTGGCACGGAAACTGCACACTTGGGGCTAAGGCATCGGTATGACCGCTCAGAATATCGCCATGATCGAAACCCACGAGGCCGTTAGCGCGGCCGATTTGAAGCCGCTCGCGACCGCGACTGGACCTTGCATGACGGCCGTGGTGCCGCTGCCCGACCCCATACAGATCGAGACTCAGATTAAGAACGTGATTCGTAGGCTGGAACAAAAACTAACGGAGTGCGTGGCCGACCGGGACGCCCGTTCCAACCTGCTCGCGCCGATTGTTGACCTGGCGGCGAGGGCGAAGGCCGAGGGCATCCGGGCACACGCCATCATCCTGTTTCGCTCACCTGACCTTTTTCGCTACTACCTGATGCACGGCAGCTTCAAAGAAGCCGAGACGGTCGAGGCTCGATTTCAGGTGCGGCCGCTGCTCGCTACCCTTGCACATGAGACGCGTTTTCATCTGCTCGCCTTGAGCCAGAAGAACGTGCGCCTGTTGCATTGCACGCAGCATCGGGTCGAACGGGCACCCAATACCGAATCGATTCCGAGGAATCTCCAAGAGTGGCTGAACAACAGGCAGCCGGATCACCGATTGGTCAACCGCTCGATTGCCGGCCCGTCAGTAGGACACATGAAAGGCGTCGTGAGCGGCACGAACACAGATAGTGAACGCGAGGACGAGTACCTCGCCCATTTCTTTAAAGATATCGACAAGGGAGTAACCGCCCATTTGCGCAGCGAGACCGGCCCGCTTGTGCTGGCCGGAGTTGAGTACGAGGTCGCGATCTACCGGCGGGTGAACAGCTATCGTCCAACGCTGGAGAAGGCGCTCAACGGTTCACCCGACGGCCTGCTGGAACCCGCGCTGCACGAGCGCGCCATGGAAATCATCATGAGTGTTTTTCCGGAGCCGCTGCAAAAGACCATGGCAGAGATTAGAGAATACGCGGGTACGTCCCGCGGATCCACGGATCCGCCGACTGTAATCCAAGCCGCCTTTCAGGGGCGCGTGTTGGATCTCCTCGTCTCCAACAGTGCCGAGTTCAGGGGCGCCTGGAACGAGGAAACCCAGAGTGTTGACACCGGCAACCCGAAGGAAGAGTTGCTGAATGCAGCGGCGTTGGAGACCGTGCGCCACGGTGGACGGGCGTTCGTGCTGAACGAGTCGGACATGCCGCTCAAGGCTGCGGCGGCCGCGTTCTTTCGCTATTGAGGAGGCAGGCAAATGCAAATCGGAATCGTCGGACTCGGACGAACGGGCGCCAACATGGCGTTTCGAGTGATGCGCGGCGGACATCAGTGCGTTGTTTACGATCGCGACCCGGACACGGTGGCCCATTTTGCGCGACAGGGTGCGGTGGGTGCCAGGTCGATTGACGATCTCGTGGGAGACCTGCAGCCGCCGCGCGTCATCTGGCTCATGCTGCCGGCCGGCGAGCCTACCGTCGATGCGATGATCCAACTGGCAGATCGCCTCGACGACGCCGACGTTACTGTCGACGGCGGCAACACCCCCTACAGGGATGACGTCGTGCGCAGCGACCGGCTTGCCGAGCACGGCATAGAACTCGTCGATTGTGGAACGAGCGGCCAGATCCGGGGAGAAACGGACGCCTCCAGTTTTATGTTGGGCGGGAGCGAGGATGCGGTCGCGCGCCTCGAACCGATCCTCAGTACGCTCGCCCACGGCGAGGACTACCTGCGATGCGGATCCAACGGCGCCGGGCACTTCGTGAATACGGTGCATGACGGGATCGAGTACGGGGTGATGCAATCCTTTGCCGAAGGCTTCGATCTCCTCCGCCACGCGGACACGTTCGGGTACGAACTGCCGCTCGCGGATGTTGCGGGTATGTGGCGCCGCGGCAGCATGATTTCGGCGTGGGTGGCCGATCTCACCGCGCAAGCGCTGATGGATGACCCCAAACTCGCGGCCGGGCAAAGCCCAAACACGGAATCGGACGACGCCCAAGCCTCGGAGGTGATCAGGGCTCTTTACAAGCGATTTCGCACGCAGGCGAACCGAGCCTTCGCGGAAAAGATGCTTTCCGGGATGCGGCTAGCGTTTGGCGGCCCCGTGGAAGCTTCGGAATTCCAGGCGAAATAGGAGACCGGCATGGCGACCCTTGCTGCTGCCGGAAATCCGCAAGTCCGGAACGCGGAAGTGCATCGGCCGCCGCCCACTGGACCTTGCGCCCTGGTGATATTCGGGATCACCGGCGATCTTTCGAGGCGGCTACTCCTGCCCGCACTTTACAATCTTGCGCGGCAGCAAATTCTCTCCGACAACTTCGCCATCGTCGGTTTCGCCTCGTCGGAAATCGACGAGCAGGCGCTGCGCGATTCGCTCGCCGCGGATCTCAGGGAGACTGCAGGTCCCGCCGCCGACACGAGCATCATCGAGTGGCTGGTTTCGCGAATCCACTATGTCGCCTTGAACTTTCTCGAGGACGCCGGATGGCAGACTCTCCGGCAGGCGCTCTCCACGGTCGACAACGCGTATCGCACGGGCGGAAACTACCTCTTTTACCTGGCAACCGCGCCCCAATTTTTCCTTGCCATAACTACGCGGCTGACCGCCGAGGGACTGATGGATGACTCAGGCGGACGCTGGCGGCGAGTGATCATCGAGAAGCCCTTCGGCCATGATTTGGAATCGGCACGTGCGCTCAACCGCGCACTGTTGACCGTCGTTCGAGACGATCAGATTTACCGCATCGACCACTATCTTGGCAAGGAGACCGTGCAGAACATTCTGGTCTTTCGCTTCGCCAATGGCATTTTCGAACCGATCTGGAACCGCCGCTACATCGACCACGTTCAGATCACGGTCGCGGAGAAGGCCGGTGTGGGTCGTCGCGGCCGCTACTATGACCGCACCGGCGCTCTTCGTGATATGGTTCCGAACCACCTGGTGCAGCTACTCGCGTTGACCGCGATGGAGCCGCCGGGATCCTTTTCCGCTAACGCGCTGCAGAACGAAGAGGTCAAAGTGCTCGAATCCGTGCAGCCTATCCATCCCGACGAATGCGCCGCCTGCGTGGTGCGCGGCCAGTACACCGGCGGAGTCCTGGGGGGCGTTCCGGTCCCCGGATACCGCGAGGAACCCTTTGTGGATCCGCAATCCACCACCGAGACCTTCGTGGCGTTGAAATTCGCGGTCGATAACTGGCGATGGGCGGGCGTGCCTTTTTACCTGAGGACGGGAAAGCGCCTGCGCGAGCGCAACAGCGAGATTGTGATTCAGTTTCGCAACGCTCCCCTAGCCTTGTTCCGGCGGAGCGGCGCCTCTCTCCCTCAGCCGAATTCCCTCGTGATCGGCATTCAGCCGCAAGAAAATATCCTGCTCGAGTTCGAAGGCAAAGTGCCCGGACCGGCGATCGAAACCGCCACCGTCGACATGCATTTCGACTACCGCCAGTATTTCGGCGCAGAGAACCGCACCGGGTATGAAACGCTGCTCTACGACGCCATCATTGGCGACCCCAGTCTGTTCAAGCGAGCCGATATGATCGAGGCTGGATGGGCGGTCGTCCAACCGATCCTCGACGCATGGGCCATGGGACGCGGCGGCAACCTCTACGAATATCAGCCCGGTTCCGACGGACCCGAAGCCGCCGATGATTTAATCCGTCGTGACGGCCGTTCCTGGAGTCCGCTGTCCCTGTGAGATCGAATGGGCAACTTTACCTACACTCACCTGCCGGCGGAACATACCGCCAATCCGATCACCGAACTTGCGTTGGACCTGCGGTGGAGCTGGAACCATGCGGCCGATGAGCTCTGGCGCGAGTTGGACCCGGAGTTGTGGGAGGCCACCCAGAATCCCTGGCTGATCCTGCAATCCGTATCGCAGGAGAGGCTGCAGCGCACCCTCGCCGAGCCACGATTTTGCCAAACACTGCGACAAGTCCTGGAGAGCAAGCGAAAGATTGAGAAGTCGGATGCCTGGTACCAGCGGACGCACCCCAATTCGCCGTTGAGTGTCGCGGTTTATTTCAGCATGGAATACCTGCTCTCCGAAGCGCTGCCTGTCTACGCCGCCGGATTGGGGAACGTGGCCGGCGACCAACTGAAGGCCGCGAGCGACCTCAACGTCCCGGTTATCGCCATCGGCCTGCTCTACCAGCAGGGGTATTTTCGCCAGGAGATCGATCCTTCGGGTGCGCAGATTGCGCGGTATCCGTTCAACGATCCTAGCCAGTTGCCCGTGCGCCCGCTGCGCGACGCTGAGGGCGAGTGGGTGCGCATGAGGGTGACTTTGCCCGGCTGCACGATTTGGATCCGCGGCTGGGAAGCCCACGTGGGGCGAAGGAAGCTCTACCTGCTCGACACCAACGACCCTGCAAATCCGCCCGCGCACCGTTGCATCACCGGCGAGCTCTACGGCGGCGACTCGGAACTGCGGCTGCGGCAGGAGACCGTCCTCGGCATGGGCGGCTGGCGCCTGCTGCGGGCTCTCGGGGTCAAACCCGAGGTCTGCCATCTCAATGAAGGGCACGCCGCTTTTGCCGTGCTGGAGCGCGCCCGGTCTTTCATGGAAGACCACAATCAGGCATTCGATGTCGCTCTTGCCGCTACCCGAGCCGGCAACCTCTTCACTACCCACACTCCCGTCGAGTCCGGCTTCGACCGCTTCTCGACTGACCTGATGCGCCGCTACTTCCAACGCTACACCGAGGATACACTGAAGATCCCTTTCCGCGAACTGATGGCGCTTGGGCGCGTGAATCCGGGCGACGATTCCGAGCCGTTCAACATGGCGTACCTCGCCTTCCGCGGCAGCGTCGCGGTGAACGGTGTCAGCAGGCTTCACGGACGAGTGAGCCGGCGCCTGTTTCAGCTTCTGTATCCCCGCTGGCCCGAGGCGGAAGTGCCTGTGGGACACGTCACCAATGGAGTTCACGTCCCCACCTGGGACTCCGCGGAGGCCGATGCGCTCTGGGAGAAGGCATGCGGCCAGGAACGCTGGCGCGGCTCGCTGGAGTACGTCGAAGATCAGGTCCGCTGCCTGGAGGATCCCGAGATCTGGCGGGTCCGCACCTCGGTCCGAAAGCAGCTCGTTGACTTCACGCGGAAGCGGCTCGTGGCTCACCGGACCTCCGTCGGCGCATCGCCGGAAGAGATCGACGCCGCCCGGCGGGTCTTCGATCCCGACTGGCTGACACTTGGGTTCGCACGGCGGTTCGTCGAGTACAAGCGGCCTACCATGTTGTTACGAGATCCCGAGCGCCTGGTCCGCATTCTCACTAGTGAACAACATCCCGTCCAGCTGATCCTCGCCGGTAAGGCGCATCCGCAGGACGCGACCGGGCAGGCGCTGATCGCAGCCTGGTATCAATTCAGCCGGCGTCCCGAAGTGGCCAACCACGTCGTGTTCCTGGAGGACTACGACATGATGCTCGCCCAGGAGCTCGTGGCTGGCGTCGATGTCTGGCTGAACACGCCGCGCCGCCCTTGGGAGGCGTCCGGCACCAGCGGCATGAAGGTGCTCGCCAACGGCGGACTCAATGCTTCCGAATTGGATGGCTGGTGGGCGGAAGCTTACGCGCCCGATGTTGGCTGGGCGATCGGCGACGGCGGGGACCGCGGCTACGATCCGGATTGGGACGCTGCCGAGGCCAACGCCCTGTACTCGCTCCTCGAAGGCCAGATCATCCCCGAATTCTACAATCGCGACGAGGGCATTCCGCGGCAGTGGGTTGCTCGCATCCGTGAGAGCATGGCGCGGCTTACCCCGCGATTCTCCACGAACCGGGCGGTACGTCAATATGCGGAAGAACTATACCATCCACTGGCATCGGCGTACACCGCCCGTGCACGGAATCGGGGTAGCGCCGCCATAGACCTGCTGGCGTGGGAGCGCGCGCTGGCCGCCGGCTGGCGTGACGTACGCTTTGGTCCCGTGAACATCTCGACGGAAGGCGGACGTCACTGCTTCCGCGTCGAAGTCAGCCTGGGTGGAATCGAACCCGCGGACGTGCTCGTGGAGCTTTTCGCAGATCCTCTGGAAAGCGGCGGCGCGCCGTTCCGCGGCGCCATGGAACTCGCTTACGCCGTGAAAGACCGTTACCTGTACACGGCCTCAGTCCCCGGCGTTCGCCCGGCCGAGGACTACACTCCCCGAGTCATTCCTCGACGAGACGGTGTATTTATCCCCAAGGAGTTCGCCTTGATCGCCTGGCAAAAGTAGCCCTTCGTGTCACCGAGTCGCGGGTAGCTTCGCTTCGGCGTCTGCCAACTGTTTGGCGGCTGTGCTCTGTAATTCGCCTTCTGGCAGTGCTTTCCGGGCTTTCAAGTTGGCGATCGTCTCCATGGCTTTCCGGTCACTCGCGACGGCTTGCGGCCATTTGGCGCCGGCGGCGTAGTCCTGGCCGAGGCTTACATAACGCCAGGCAAGCTGCGTCAGCTCCGGAATGTTGGTCGGATCTGTCTTGAGCAACTGTTCGCCGGATGTGATTGCCCGTTGATGAAAGGTGACCGCCTGCTTCCAGTCGCCTTGCTGTCGCAGAATCTCCCCGAGATAGCCGCTAGTACTGCGCAGCCCGGTCCTGACTCGCACGTTGCTCGGGTCCTCTTTCTCGAGCGCCTCTCGGATAGCGAGCACCTGGCGGTAATACTCGAGGGCTTTCGGTCGGTTTCCCTGCATCCAAAAAGCGAAGCCCGTGTCGCTCAGGGTGAAGGTGATATCGAAACGCGCCACCGGATCTCGGGGATCGAGAGCCAGAATTCTGTGGTCGAGCACGAGTGCCGAACTATATTCTTTGGCCGCTTCGGGGTAGCGTTTCAATTTCAGGAGTACCGCTCCAACTTTCTTGTAGGAAAAGGCAAGGGTGGCGAGACTGTCGCGCTCCACGTCGCCGGCGTCCACCAGTCTCTTTGAGATGACCAGTGCGCTTTGCTGATCGCGCAGGTCAGCTCCCCAGTCGCCGCCCTCCGCACCCAGCGTGGAGCCTCGTTGTTGATAGGATGCGGCGAGGCTGCGGGCGAATCTCGGATTGTCCGGCTTTTCGGCGTATAGCTCTTCGTCCATCTCGATGGCTTTGTCCAGAAGACTCCGCCGTGATTTGCCATCGCTATCTGTGCGCATCGCCAGCGAGAGATCGAAATAACACTGGGCTAGCTCAAACCTGGACTGCCAATCCCGGGGCCTGGCCAGAACCGCGGATTCCGCCAGAGCCACGGCCTTGCGGTCGCTGGCGAGCGCGGCGTCGCGATCACCGAGGTTGGCGACCAATACGTTCCCCTGGATCGCTCCCAGCCTGCGGTATGCATTGGCGAGTTCGAGTTTCAACGAAATGTCGTCGCCCACATCTTTCGCGAGGCCATCGAGGAGTTCGACTGCGCGCTTCGCGAGTAATGCCCGAACCGGCGTGGAACCGGGAAGCTTGCGGATTGCCGCTTCCAATTCGAAAAGCGTACCGCGGCCCAATTGGCGGACTTCATTGAAGCGTCGTTCCGCGCGCGCCCTCTCGCGCTGTGCAACGCGGGCCTGCCACACGGTGGCGGCAGCGCCGGTGACGATCGCCACGAGCAGCAGGGCGGCGGCGATGCAGGCGATCGTGTTTCGCCGGACGAACTTGGTGCAGCGATACGCCAGCGTATCCTTACGAGCCAGTACTGGCCTGTCGTCCAGATACCGGCGGATGTCGCTGGCAAATTGTTCCACGGTCAAATAGCGGCGCTCGGGCTGCTTCCGAATCGCCATCAATACGATGTTGTCGATATCGCCGGCAAGCACGCCGCGCAGTCGTTTAGGCACGGTTGCCCGCGCGACGGCCAAGGTCTCAGGCTGCAACTCCGCGTTGCGCCGGGTGACGATGGCGCTTGGCCTTTCAGGCTCGGTTTCGCAGACGGCCTTCGCCATTTCGAGCGGGGAATCTTTTGCCGTTCGGTAGGGCCGCCTGCCGGTGAGCATCTCGTAAAGCAGAACGCCCAGCGAGTACACGTCGGTGGAAGTGGTGATCGGTTCGCCGAGCATCTGCTCCGGGCTGGCGTACTCGGGCGTGAGCATACGACCGGTCCGGGTGACGTCCTGGCGTACGTCGGCGCCGCCATGCAAAAGCTTCGCGATGCCAAAATCCAGAAGCTTGGGAATGCCTTCCAGGGTGACCAACACGTTGCCGGGCTTGATATCGCGATGCACCACGAGATTGCGGTGCGCATGCTGCACCCCGGCGCATGCTTGTTCGAACAGGGCGAGCCGCTGGCGGATACTCATCTGCTGTCGGTCGCAGTATTCGGTGATGGGCAGGCCGTCGATAAACTCCATCACCAGGTATGGCGAGCCGGAGGGAGTCGCGCCGCCATCGAGCAGGCTGGCGATGTTTGGATGGCTGAGGCCTGCCAAAATCTGGCGTTCGGCGTGAAGTCGTCCGAGGATGAAGCTGTGATCCATCCCGGGGCGCACGACTTTAATCGCGACGCGCTGCTCGTAATGGCCATCGTGGCGCCACGCCTCATAGACGGTGCTGGTGCCGCCTGTGGCGATGCGTCCGGCAATCTGATAAGGGCCCAGGCGCTGGCCTACATACGAATCGGTGATCTTCGCCTCGAGGGCGTCGAGAGCGCCTGTGAGTGGCGGCGGCTCCAGGAAGTCCTCGTGCGGCTCCGGCGCTTCCAGGAGTGCCTCGACCTCGGAACGCACCTCGCCGCCCGACCCGCAGACCGCATCGAGCAGAGCGCGGCGCTCCTCCGGGCCGAGCGGGCGCGCCTGATCGTAGAGATCCTTGACCTGCTGCCAGGCTTCGCGCGTCATGGCGCGGAGAGCTCCTTGAAAATCCAGGTACGTGCCATCGTCCAGTCACGCTTGACCGTGGCGGACGAGATCCCCAGCACGCCGGCAGTCTCCTCAATGGACAACCCGGAAAAGAAGCGAAGCTCCACGATGGTGGCCTGCTGCGGGTCCAGATGACCGAGCCGGTCCAAGGTCTCGTCGAGCGCCAGAAGATCTACCGGGCGGGGGGCCGTGGCTGATTCGGCGACGTCGATGTTGACGATGATTTGACCGGAACCGCGCTTGGCCGCGAGATTGGCGCGCGCGTGGTCCACCAGCACGCCGCGGATGATGCGGGCGGCAACGGCGAAGAAGTGCGTCCGATCATTCCAGGCGACGCTGGATTTGGACGCAAGCCGTATATAGGCTTCGTTGACCAAGGCGGTGCTTTGCAGGGTGTGGGGTCCGCCGCGGCTGGCCAACTGCCGGCTGGCGATGCGATGGAGTTCGTCGTACACCAGCGGGACGAGCTTGTCGAGCGCGGCGCGGTCTCCGTGGTTCCACTCGGCAAGCAAACGGGTAACGTCCATTTTCCCTCGGAGCTAGACAACCAGTATGTCTCGGTGGGCGCGAGGACACAAATGTACAAAAAGCGAAGATGATCTGGTTTCAGCACCGTTTACGGTCTATCTGACAAAGGAGAACAGCACCATGAGAGTGAATAATTGTTTCGTTTGCGGGGTTTTCGCCCTGACGAGCCTTGGAAATGCTCAGATTTCGGGCACAATTCCGCCTCCGGCTCCCGCTGTTGCCGTGCCGATTGCCCGACAGGGCGCCCTTTCGAGCACGCTCCTGGATGTGCCGCAGAAGGTGATGTTTGTGAAAAGCGACACAACTGACCCCAAGGCCGCGATCGCGAACGTGCTGTTGAGCGACGTGGGCATACAGCTTCTGACCATGGGGCTGGCGCCTGGCCTGATGTGGAATCCCTACATGAACGAGGCGGTCACGAAGGCTGCCAAGATCGGAAAGGGCATGATCCTCAGCCACTCGAATGACTTGAAAGGCTTCGAGTTCGACACCTTGCCGGGCCTGACGGCACGCGCTACCTTCAAACCCGACAATATCGAATTGGACATTCCGCTCGATACGTATCGCCCGTCGGCCGACTTTCAGGTCGACGGCTTGGAACCGGTCCTGCTGCGCCTCGAGACGCGGCCGAAGGACCAACTCCGGGTTCTGGCGTCGCGTCGCGTTTCGATCAAGGAGCAGAAGAAAGGCCGCTTCGATCTTAAGCCCACCAGCCTAAGAGAAGAGACCGACGTCCAGGAACAGGCGATTCCCATCGTGATGGTGCGGCAGCCTG
>JAOAPT010000080.1 GCA_025463045.1 Candidatus Solibacter sp. | reverse complement strand
TTCCCGCTTCAAACGACCTAGCGCCAGAAGAGTTGCGGCTGGTTTCAGAACGCATCAAAACGGCACGTCGGAAATCGCAGATCAGGTGGAGCGTTGAGGATTTCGAGAAGCTGATTTGCTCTGGTGGGTTTCAGCTTCACGACGGCAGGCTCAGGCCAAGGTTTTGAATTGTTCCACACGAAACTGACGGCAAGATCCCGCAATGGCTCGGCGGGTTTCGGAGGGGTTGAAATCGTGAGATGTGGTGGGCCTGAGAGAACTCGAATCTCTGACCTTTGCCGTGTCAAGGCAACGCTCTAACCAACTGAGCTACAGGCCCAATGAAAATAGTGTAGCATCGAAATTCGTCAATTCGATGCACCCCCGAAAGTAGATAGAAAACCTTCAAAACACCCAAAAACCGGAGCCGATACCTTCCACTTTGTGTAAGCTTTATGCCACTCGTAAGTTGTTGATTCTAAAGGACAACATGCCAAAAACGGAGCCGTAACGTGTCAAGGTAGCGCTCTAACCAACTGAGCTACAGGCCCTTCCGGGGTGGGACGAAACTCGATTATATCACGCGAAATGCGGAATGGAACTAGAGCGCCGCGGCGGCCGCTTCGACCGTCGGACAGACCTTCACGATGTTGTGCATTTGCGTCAGATTCAGCAACTGGAGCACGCGGCCGCCGGTGACGACGAGCGCGAGCACGCCGCCGGATTCGCGCAGTTTTCCGGAGGCGAGGGCGACGATGCCGACTCCGGCGCTATCGATATAATCGACGCCGGTGAGATCGAAGATCACCTTGCGAGATCCCTTGGCTGCGAACTCTTCGACCAACGCTTCGAGGCGCTGGCTTTCCCGACCCAACGCGAGCCGGCCGGTGAGCTCGACCACGGTGATGTCCGGCGCCATCTCTCTTTGGACGATTTGCAGCAGCATAGGGTTTGCGTCCTATAGGATACATTGCCGCCGCTTAGTCCACAAGGGAGAGAATCGTCATTGGGGAATTCCCTTCGAGGCGGTTGTTGACGAAGAGGAAGAGCGACTGCTTGTTCTCGCGCGCTCGATCGATCAGGATGCGCATCGACTCGCGGGCCTCGGGATTGGGGTCCTGCACTTCCTTATATGGTGCGAAGGCCTGGACGGCCTCCTCGTAGACGCGGCCGAAGCGGAGGAGCGCGCGGCAAACCTGAAAATCGGCCGTGACGGAATCGGGGATGGCGATCTGGTGGCGCAGCTCGGGCATCTTCGACCACGCGTTATAGACGTGGGCGATGCCGTGCGAGCGCAGGCACGCGAAGTAATCCTTCTCGAGGAGCTCGGGATTGCGGACCTCGACGGCGTAGCGGAATTCGGGCGGGAGCTGCGCGAGGAAGGGGTCGAGGCGATCGATGAATTCGCGTGTGCCGGCGAAGGCGCGGCGATTGAACGCGCCGAATTCGAAGATGAGGAGCGCGGTCTTCTCGCGATGGGCGAGCAGCGGGCGGATGAACATTTCGCGGAAGACGTGCGCGTCGAGAAAGGCTTCATTCTCGCGCCCGGCCTGCGGGCCGTAGCGGGCGTGGATCGGGAAGACCTTGCAGGTCACCTGCTCGGGGACTTTGAAGGCGAACCGGAAGTTCTCCGGCACGTGGGAGAAGAGGCGGCTCCAGAAATCCTGCGTGGGGAACTGGTAGAAGGCGAAATCGCCGCAGACGGTGGGGAAGACCTCGGCGTACTCGCGGAGGCATTCCCGCTCGAAGAGCTTTTTCGAGAAACGTCCGCGTGAGAGGTAGCGATCGCGATGGTAGATCTGGTCGAGCCAGCCTTCGTATTTCCAGGAGCTGCCGCCGATGAAGATGTTGCGTTCGGCGAGCGCCCGCAGGCGCCCGGCGAGATGGTCGCGGGGGAAATCGTTCGGTTCGTCGAAGAGCGAGCCTACCACGCCTGCGCTGCCCGGAAGTAGTACGGGTCCGCTCCGGCTTCGATCAGCCCGGTGGGCCAGAAGCGGATCATGACGGGCGCGGCTCCACTGGCGTAGCGGGTGCGCATGTCGACGATGTGCTTGCGGCGCTGGAGTTCGGCGACGACGGCGGGGGCGATACGGTCGTCGAGCAGCAGGGTGCCGGGACTCATCGCGTGGTTGTCGAAGCTGGAGACGAGGTGCTCGGTCTGGAAGCGTCCTGCCTCCACGGACATCTCGGCGTTCATGCCGAAGAAGAGCGAGTTGAAGAGCACCTGGAGCAGCGATTGATCCTGATTGTCGCCGCCGGGAGTGGAGAGGGTGATGATCGTCTTATCGGGTCCGGTGACGAGCGTCGGGCTGAGGGTGACGCGCGGGCGCTTGCCGGGAGCGAGTTCGTTGGGGTGGCCGGGGACAAGCAGGAAGCTCTGCGCGCGCTGGGTCAGCGGAACGCCCGTGTCGCCGACCAGATACGTGGGCATCCACGCGCCGGAGGGCGTGGCGGAGAAAGCGACGCCGTCCTTATCGATGGCATCGACGCAGGTGGTGTCCTTCGCCATCAGGGCATCGGGGATGTTGTAGCGGGCGATTTGGGAGAAGAAAGGATGCGTGCCGACCTTGTCGCCGATTTTTCCCGGGCGGAATTCGAGCGATGCCTGATCGCCGATCAACTTGCGGCGCTCGGCGGCGTACTCCTTGCTGAGGAGCATCTCGGTGGGAATCTTGCTGAACTTGGGATCGCCGTAGTAGGTGTCGCGATCGGCGTAGGCGAGCTTCAGGGCTTCGACGAGGGTGTGGATGTAGTCGGCCGAGTTCTGGCGGAGCGCGGGGATATCGTAGCCGTCGAGGATATTCAGGGTCTCGAGCATGGCGGGTCCCTGGCTCCAGAATCCGCCCTTGTAAACGGTGTAGCCCTTGAACGTGGTGGAGACGGGCTCTTCGGGCTCGACATGGAACGCGGCCATGTCTTCGTAGCGGAGGAGGCCGTTGTGGGCCTTGGAGAACGCGTCGATGCGGTGGGCGATGTCGCCGCGGTAGAAGTGATCGCGGACGGCGTCGATGGCCTTGGCGCGCGAGGCGCCCGAGGCGAGCGCGCGCTTCTCGGCGTCGACGAGAGATCGCAGGGTACGGGCGAGGTCGGGCTGGCGGAAGATGTCGCCGGCTTGCGGAACGCGCCCGTTGGGGAGGAAGGTGCGTTTGGAATCGGGCCAGGCTTCGAGGTACTTGACACTGTTGGTGATGGAGATGACGCGGAGTTCGTCGATGGGGAAGCCGTCGGCGAGATCGATCGCGGGTTGGAGGACTTCGGCGGCGGACTTGGTGCCGTACTCACGCAGGGTGACCATGGCGCCTTCGACGACGCCGGGGACGAGCGCGGGGAGGATGCCGGCGACGGGGACCCAGTTCTTGAGTCCGCCGGCTTCGGGCGGGGAGACGATTTCGTCTTCGGTGAGTTTGTGGTCGCGGAAGAACTGGGCGGTAGCGAGCTTGGGCATGGTGCCGACGCCGGCGATGGCATGCACCTTGCCGTCCTTCGTGCGGACCAGGATGGGGGCTTCGCCGCCGAGTCCGAAGTGAGAGAACTCGGTGACGGTGGCGGCGAGCATGGCGGCGACTCCGGCGTCGACCGCATTGCCGCCGTGGAAGTACATACGCATCCCGGCTTCGGTGGCGTATTCCGTGCCGCCGGCGACCGATCCACGAGTACCGCGCGCAGGGAGGCGGACGGGGCGTTCGCGGCGCTGCTGCTGCTGCCCCAAGACGATCGCCGCGAGGACAGCAACGGAAACCACCAGTCTGAGTCTCATATGGTTCCCATTGTAGGGGATCGGTATAATTCTTTCATCCGTGAACGAACCTGAAGAGAAGCCCGAAGCCACGCGCAAGAATGAAGACGAACCGATGCTGTATTGTCCGGTATGCTCGGTGCGTCTGACCGAGATGAAATGCAAGCTGCTGTGCCCGAGGTGCGGGTACTACATGAGCTGCGCGGATTATTACTGATCGCGTGGCTGTAGGCGCGGCTACTGACGCCGCCACGCGGTGGGAGGCGTGGGGCCGGAGTGGAGGAACTTCTCCGGCGTCATGACTCCATCGCGCTTGAAGAACAGACCGTCTTTCATGACCGAGCGGACGTCGCGCAGGGTGTCGATGTTCTCCAGCGGATTTTCGCGGACGGCGATCAGGTCGGCAGGCATGCCGGCTTTGACGGGGCCGCGGCGATCGTAGATATCGGAGACCAGATAGCCATTGACGGTCATGATTTTCAGGATCTCTGGCGCGGGGATGCCGGCGTCTTTCCAACTCTTCAGAAAATCAATCACCACCTGACCGCGAGTCATCCCGGGGATGTAGTAATCGGCATCGGTCGAGAAGGCCAGTTTCACTTTGTTGGCGTAGGCATTCCGCAGGCCGTCTTCCTGGCGCTGGTAGCGCTCGCGGGCGGCGGGCGTGAGACCGGTGTGGTATTCGGTGAGCGGCGTTTCGGTGCCGACGCGCCACATGCCTTTCTGCGCCATGAGCTTGTGCGTCTTGTCGTCGAGCGCGCCGGAATGTTCGATCGACCAGATACCGGCGTCGATCGCGCGGAGTGCGCCGGCGTTGGTCTGCACGTGTCCGGCGACCTTAAGGCCAGCCTTGGCGGCTTCGGAGATGAAGAGGCGCATCTCGTCGGCGGTGTAGCCGTAGGATTTGCAATCGACGCAGATCTTGATGACCTTGGCGCCGAACGCGATGTTGCGGCGCACGGCCTTGACGATCTCGTCGTTGGTATCGGCGTTGAGGTACTCGGGATAAATGAGATTCTCTCGCTCGGGCACGGGGGAGAACTGACCGCCGAAGCCGCCGATGATAATCCCGGAATTGACGATGGTGGGTCCGGGAATCCAGCCCTGCTCGATGGCGACGCGGAGTGCGGTATCGGCGTAGTTGCCGTTATTGCCGAGATCGCGGACGAGGGTGAAGCCGGCGGACATCATCGTCATGCCGTTGGAGACTGCTTGAATCGCGCGGATGGCGGTGGAATCGAGAACCGAGGTGAGGTAGTAGCTGTTGTTCTCGGGGAGCGTTTTGTAAGTCAGCGCGAGGTGATTGTGGGCGTCGACCAGGCCTTGCGTCACCCAGTACTGCGACATATCGACGACATCGGCGCCGGCCGGAATCGCGACGTTCGGGCCGATGGCCGTGAAGCGTCCATTCTCGACAAGCACGATCTGGTTGTTGGCGACGGTGGCATTCTCGCGATCGACGAGGTGGCCGATGCGGAGCGCGGTGACCTGCGCGGTGAGCGCGAGGGGGATGAGCGCGGAGAGGAGTAGACGCGTTTTCATGAGTAGGGTCCATTCTACTGAATCGGCCCTGAATTTTCCCGCTGACGAATCAATAATCATCCGGTT
>JAOAPT010000071.1 GCA_025463045.1 Candidatus Solibacter sp. | reverse complement strand
GGAATTGTTCGATCGCCTGGCGGTCGTTGGAGGCTTCTACCAGTGTCTTGTCCGGTGGCCAACGCGCTGCCAGGCCTTCGTGACGGAAGAAGGAATGATGGTCGACCGAGAGAATGCGAATTGCGGGATCTCCGCGTCAGCCCCGTCAGGATGCACGATCACAGCCTGGTTGTCTCGTCGGTCGTGCAAAGGTGCACGCGATGGAACTGCGCCGAGTGATGGCAGACCCTCGCGCCGCCACTGTTCGGCTTCGCTGGCTGTGCGTCTGGTCGTCCGGCTCGCTCCGAGGCGGCAATTGGCGTTCGCCCGCCGGTCGCCGCAGCTAACACGAGGACGAGTATTCGGATCGCCGTCAAGACCGGCTCTTAAGAACGGAAAGGTTTAGCGGAGCCGGCTACCGATCTCCGGATTTAGACTAACTCCCCCACGTCTCTTCAGGTGGATCGGAACTCACACTCCAGATGTCCGTTTTGAGGACCTCGAGCGCAAAGGAACGGCGCGTCGAGTGTACCGGATGCCGCAGAAGCTCCGGCGCCACGTTCACGCGTAATCAATCGGGTCTTCAGACCGCGGAGCCGGCAGGCTATTCGCGAGGGATCTGTTGGATGCGGGCGGGGCAGCACCATTGCCGTCCCCGATCGAACGCCGCCTCTCCGGCGCCTTTCTTTGGCTTGGCTGCAGTACTGGACCAAAGTCCACCAGCGTGGTCTGATCCACGCGGTATTCGCACTATACTGAAGTCGTCCTTCGCTCTGCTTTGGTGATTGTTGGAGGAACGAGGTGATGTCGAACATCTCGATGCACGCCTCCCGCGCCCTGCTCCGGACCGCCGTGCTGGCGCTCTGCGCTCCGCCCATGCACGGCAGCCAGACAGCCAACACCGGAGCGATGGCCGGCACCGTGAGTGATCCCAGTGGAGCGTTGGTACCACGTGCCGCGGTGGCCGTCAAAAGCCAGGGCACAGGGGAAAGCGCGATCTCGCGACGGATGCTGAAGGGAATTTCCCGGTCCAATTCCTGCCTCCCGGCAACTATGACCTAACGGTGCGTACGGCAGGATTCGAGCCATTCATCTTTAATGGTGTTCAGGTGAAAATCACCGAGGTGAGCAGGCTGAAAATTCAGCTCGCGCTCAGCGGCGCAAAGGAACAGATCGCGATTAGCGCCGCACCTTCTCTCCTTCAGACCGAGAACGCCACTCTCGGACGATCTTGAGAAAGGATAGAATGCTGAGGATTCAAAGGTCGGGAAACGGCGAAGTGGTCTTCACGCTGAGCGGCCAAATGGACGAAGAACCCATGGCCGAGTTGGAAACACTAATTAGCTCGGAAGCGAACGGACGCCCTATAATCCTGGACCTAAGAGACCTGACCCTGGTAGATGAAAGTGCTATAACCTTCCTTCAGCGCTGCGAAGCAAACGGCATCGCCCTGAGGAATTGCCCGGCATACGTGCGCGAGTGGATCAATGCACAACGACGCGAAAGTTAGTAACTAAGACCGGGCCTTGGCGTCTGACGTCGATCGTTTAGGAGACGAACGAGAGGAGTAAAGAGAATGCCGACACAAGCAGGCTGGGCCCGTGAAGTGCCCGCAGTCAACAATACCGCATCCTTTGAAATCGAGGATGTTACGCCGGCGCCAATCGTACTCGACAGGAGCGACCTTGGCGGCAGCCGCGCGCGACTGCTCCGGTGTAGGCGCCGCGTTCGTGACCGAACAGCCCGCTGCGGCAGATCGAGTGGGCTACGGACGGCTTCACAGAGTCGGCGGTCCGGCAGGCCCGCGTGTATCAGAAAGAGACATCTGCGATGCGTTGTACGAGCATGGACCCATGGACGCCCGGCCAATTACCCTCCCTGAGGTTCGGCCCTCGCGGAAATATTCCCAGCAACCCGCGTTATTCGGCGTTATCAACGGCAGGTCCGGTGCGCGTTAGCGGGTGACTAGGGAATTGTTTTCGAGCTTGTCAGGTCCACATCATACCCAAAGACGAGCCGCACGACACCGCCAGGAAGGTGCGGTCATTGGTGTCGCTACGGCCCCGCGCCGGCTTCTAAAAACTGTGAGCATCACGCCGCGATGGCGTCGGGCAGCATCCGCGTTAGGATATTTACCTCGAATGGACCTTCTAGCAATTCTCCGATGGTTTGTTCTAAACGCCTAAAGTGGGGAGTCGCTATGTGTTTATCGAGCGCCGCTTGACTTTCCCATGTTTCGTCGAAATAGAAGCGCCCCGTCGAGTCTGATTCGTAAAGCTCGTACGATATGCATCCCTGTTCCGCACGCGTAGGAACCAACATGCCTTTCAAGAGCGCTCTGAGCTGGTCTTCTTTTCCTCTACTCGCCACGGACCTTGCAATCACACGTACTTCAGTCATGGCCTTCAACCTCATCTATTTATACTTGCCTTGCGTTGACTGCACAATTTGCTGCTGCTTCAAACCCGGATCAATCAACGTCAGACCCGTTGCCGGATTAAACCGCTTTTGCATCGCTACCGGATCGACCGTCACCAATCACTTCGCGCTGACCGTTCATGGGAATCATTTTGCGCTGGGGATCGAACCACTCCAACGTCGCCCATTCAGCGCTCCAATAGCGGTGAAATGCGCACTCCTAACCTCATACTTCTCCGCAAACTCCAGCAGTCCGGAAAACGCCTCGCCTCCTTGATAGAAGATAACCTGAATCTTGGGAGCTTTGCCCCTTGGAATGGCTTCCGACGCGCTGACGTATTCGCTTGCCTTCTGCTGCGAATACCCCATCATGGTTGCGATCCCGATCCACTACAACAGGTAACCAACTCGCTTTACTTTGACCATAACTTTCATCTGCTCTGTTTACGATTTCATAAATGTCCTGTGTCTGTTCAAGCCAACAAGATCCGGGAGCTTTACAGAGGAAGTTCCGCGTTCGATGGAAAGCCGTGCATCTCGCGTCCCAGGTCGCCGTCATATTTCTTGGTTGTCTTGAACAACTCCAGATGACCGTCCGAGGCGTCAAGTCGGCACGCCTCGCGTATCGCCTGCATCTGGGCAGAACCTAAGGCCTGAAAATCACGCGCGACCTCGAGATTCTGATGCAGTACGGCAAGGGAATCGATGCCGCTAATGGTCACAGCGACCGGCAGGCTCATCGCGTAGCGCAATCCCATCGTGACAACGACTGCGCCCTCGCTCACCAACTCTCCACTGCCTCCCAGGCTTTTCATGCCCAGCGCCGCCATGCCGCGCCGGTTTACCTCCGGAAGCACCTTGGTTTCAAAACTACGGAAAGTCGCGTCCACGCAATTGAGAGGCATCTGCACGGTGTCGAACGGGAAGTCATGGGAAAGCATCTTTAAGTGAATAGAAGGATCTTTGTGTCCTGTGAACCCGAGAAACCGCACTTTGCCCTGCTGCCTGGCTTGCAGCAGGGCCTCCGCCGCGCCGTTAGGAGCGAAGATCAGGTCCGGATCGTTTTCGTAGATCACCTCGTGTATCTGCCACACGTCGAGATGATCGGTCTGCAAGCGAGTCAGCGATTCTTCAAGCTGGCGCATGGCGAGCTTCTTGTCGCGCCCATGCGTGCAGACCTTGCTCATCACGACAGCGCGTTCCCGCTTGCCCTTGAGCGCACGACCCAGCCTCCCCTCGCTGAGGCCCTGATGGTATTCCCAAGCACTGTCGAAGAAATTCACGCCGGCATCCAAGGCCTGATCGACAATTTGGGTGGCTTCAGTGTCGCTGTCAACCGACCCGAGATGGTATCCGCCCATTCCCAATACCGAAACTTCCAGACCGGTGCGGCCCAGCGGTCGCTTGGGCACCGCCCCGCCGGATTGCCCTTGGACTGCGGAGCCCGGGCTGCCAGCATAAGCGCCTCCACAAGAGTTCTTCTGGTTACATCGAGTCGGGGGGCCATGTTACCTCGTCGGAGCATAAGGATGCCCGCTGTTGTCTGGCCTCTTTAGCATCTCTCTCATCTCAACCTGCTGCATGTCGACCGGAAATCTATCAGCGAGGCGCGCCTCTGGGTCGTCGAATTTAAGCGACAGTTTGTAGAACTCGAATCGGCCATCAGCCGCATACTTCCGGCAGCGGTCG
>JAOAPT010000068.1 GCA_025463045.1 Candidatus Solibacter sp. | reverse complement strand
GCGTCGTCGTACCCGACCTGGTGACGCCGGCGAATAGGTTCGCCATGCGCGGGTATCAGGCCGATATCGATGGCGGAAACCGTTACACCGGGCAGAATTACGAAGAGAAGGGACGCCTGTTTCTCGCACTGCGCGGGCAGACGACGCACGTGGTGAGCGGGCGCCGGCCGATTGTGCTCTCCTCGACAGGGGACGCGAAAGCGCTGGCGGAGTTCATCAACAGCGACTGGAACTCGTACCACCTGATCGCGCGCGGTAACGTGCTCACGCACATTTTGAACGGGCACCTGATGTGCAGCGTGATCGACGATGACCCGCCGCACCGCACGGCGAAGGGATTGATCGGTGTGCAGGTGCATGTCGGCCCGCCGATGAAAGTGGAGTATAAGAACTTTCGCTTGAAGGAATTCTAGAGCGACTCTTCGATTCGGCGCAGGCCTTCGGCGAACATTTCGGAGTTGACACCCATGCCGATGCGGAAGCACTGCGGCATGCCGAAGAAGCGGCCGGGGACCGCGGATGTTTCCCGCTCGGAGCGGAGACATGCGAGGAACGCGTCAGCGTCTCCGGCGGCGAGGCGCAGGAAGCATGTGGTACCCCACTCAGTCCGCGCGGCGCTTACGTTGGGCGCACGATCGAGAAACGCGTTGAGCACCGCGCGGTCTGCTATCACGATGCGGCGGAAACGATCGCGCACGCGCTCCCACTGCTCGAATACCACGACGCTCAGCAGTTCGCCGGGGTGGACCGGGGTCGCCGCCATTACGTCGTTCATGCGCCACATCGCGCGGGCGAGATCGGGGGCGGCGAGAATCCAGCCGCAGCGCAGACCGCTGACGCCATATACCTTGGTCAAACTGCTGGTGACCACAAACTCGGGGCCGAGGTGGAACGAAGTGCGCGGCGTGTTTTCGTAGACCGCATCCAGGTAGACCTCGTCGACCAGAACCCGTGCGCCAACGGAGCGCCCGATGTCGCCGATCTCGCGCAGGACGCTTTCCGGCGTGAGTACGCTCGAAGGATTGTGCAGATTGGTGACGACGATCAGTTTCGTGTTGGGCGTGATCGCGCGGCGCACGGCCGCAGGGTCGAGCGCATAGCCGTTCTCCGGATCGCGGGGCATGGGCTTGATCACGGCGCCGAGGGAACGCAGCGCGTCTTCCAGCAAGCCGTAGGTCGGATGCTCGAGCAGCACTTCGTCGCCATCGTCGACCAGCGTGGCGAAGGCCAGGTAATTGGCGCCCGAGGTTCCGGCGGCGGTGACCACGCAATCCGGATCCACCTGGTGGCGCGCGGCAATCGCGGCCTTCAGCGGTGCGTAGCCATAGCTGTTGTCGCCGTTGATTTCGAGCGCGGGCAGCGCGCCCAGTTCGCTCAGCGGAAATGCACCGACGCCGCTGGTCGCCAGGTTGAATCGCGCCCGGCTCTGGGTCTTCGCCCAGTGCATGTACTCCGAAGATTTCTGTCTCATGCTTTCGAACTCGAGTGCGCTTTGCGCCGCCAATACAAATATACGGGAACGCCGGTGAGCATGATGCCCCAGCCGCGCGCGCTATTCAGCGGGTCGGTGATCACCGTGCTCGCTACAATTCCGACGCAGGCGGCGACGAACAGAGCGGTCGTGTAGGGATGGCCCGGCGCGCGATAGATACCGCCCTCCGAATCACCGCGTCCCTGCCGGCGGAAGAGGAAGAGCGCGCCGCCGGCGAGCGCAAAAGCGATGAAATCCACCGAGACTTCGTAGTTGAGAATCTGCTCGTACCTGCCGGAGAAGGCGATCACGGTGGACGCGATGCCCTGGAGAACGATTGCCGTCACCGGAGCGCCGGTGCGCGGCGAAAGGCGGCCGACGCGCTCGAAGAACAGTCCGTCGCAGGCCATCGCGTTGTAGACGCGCGGGGCGGTGAGCATTCCCTGGCTGAGGAAGCCGAGCGTCGAGATTGCGATGCCGAGCGCGATCCACCAGGCGCCGCGTTCGCCCATCGCGGCGCGCATCACCGCCGACGCGGGAGTGCGGGTCGCGGCCAGTCCATCCGGCCCGAGCACCTTCAGGCAGACGACGTTCACCGCAAGGTAGAGCACCACTACGCCGGTGACGCCGGCGATCAGCCCGCGGGAAAGATCGCGGCCCGGATTGCGCATCTCGCCTGCGACGAAGGTGGATGTCTGCCAGCCGCCGTATGCGAACGCAACCGGGATCATGGCGGCGCCGAGCGCTCCGAGCAGGCCGAGCGACACAGGGCGATCCAACAGAGGCAGCGGATGAATCGTGCCGCCGCCGAGCACGGCGCCTGCGATCACCATCGCGGCGATTGCGCCGGTCTTCATCAGCATGAGCGCGCTCTGCACGTTACTGCCGGCGCGCGCGCCCAGGCAATTGATGGCGGTGAGGCCGAGCAGCACAGCGGCGGCGATCGCGGAATCGCTCCACTCGACACCGCTGATTTCGCGGTAGTAGCGCGCGAAGGTGACGGCCACGGCCGCCATCCCGCCGGTTTGGGTGACCAGCAGAAGTACCCAGCCGTACACAAAGGCGACCGAGGGATGATAGGCCTCGCGCAGGTAGAGATACTGTCCGCCGGCTCCGGGAAGCCGCGTGGCGAGTTCGGCCCAGATGAACGCGCCCAGCATGGCGAGTGCGCCGCCCGCCAGCCACACGCCCAGGATGAGAAAAGGCGTGTGCACCTGCCGCGCCACCACGCTCGGATTCATGAAGATTCCGGAGCCGACGATGCCGCCCATGACGATCATGGTGGCGTCGAACAGCCCGAGTTCGCGGCGATTCGTCAAGGCCGTAGACTACCACAATGGTACGCTGCCGTTGCTACACTTAAATCAGTAAATGCCGGATTTCTGTTCCTGCGGTGCCCAGCTCGCCCCCGACTCCCTCTTCTGCCACAAGTGCGGTAAGCCGCAGCGTGAGATTTTGGAGCCGGAGCCCGAAGTCGTCCCGGAAGCGGTGTCGACGGCGCCGATTGCCGAAGCGCCGCCCGTAGCCCCACCGGCGTCCGTGGAGTTGAATTTTCACAATCCGATTGCCGTGCGCGTGGCGGCAACCGTGGCGTTGATCGCAACGCTGCTGAGCTGGATCCCCGCTCTCAATATCGTGCTGTGGGTGGCCGCAGGATTTTCCGCCGTGTATCTTTATCGCCGGCGGACGGGAGCGTTCCTGAATGTCCGCGCCGGCGTTCGGCTGGGCTGGATTACGGGAGTGCTGATGTTCGTGATCACGACCGTGATCTTCACGCTGACCGTGATCCCGGCCGCTGCGAACGGCAGCATCGCGAACATGTTCCGGTCGCAGTTCAAGAATGCGTCCGACCCGAACGTGCAGGAAGCGCTGCGGATGCTGGAGACGGGCCCCGGGCTGGCCACGATTCTGCTGGCAACGCTGTTCATGCTGTTCTGCTTCATCACGCTACTGGCGATGGCCGGCGGCGCGCTCGGCGCGAAGATGGTCGGCAGCAAGAACTAGATCGCAAGTTTTGCGCGGTACATCATCTCTTTCAGGTTGAACTTCGTTTTG
>JAOAPT010000779.1 GCA_025463045.1 Candidatus Solibacter sp. | reverse complement strand
AGCAGCAGGAGCGCTGTGGCCGTGACCATCCCGGCATCGCGGTAACGATAGCCGGCGGCGCGCAGCAGCCAGATAACCATGCTACTCCTTGGCACCCTCGCGCGTGCCGCGGGCGATCCCGAGGACGCAGGCCATCAGGGCGGCGATGAAGGCATCGGTGATTTCGGGCTGGCGATTCGGAAGGTGGCCCTGCAGGATCTCGAGCAGCAGGAGCGCTGCGGCCGTGACCATCCCGGCGTCGCTGTTTCGAGTGCCGGCGGCGCGCAGCAGCCAGACATCATGCTACTCCTTGGCACCCTCGCGCGTGCCGCGGGCGATCCAGAGGACGCAGGCCATCAGGGCGGCGATGAAGGCGTCGGTGATTTCGGGCTGGCGATTCGGAAGGTGGCGCTGCAGGATCTCGAGCAGCAGGAGCGCCGCGGCCGTGACCATCCCCGCGTCGCGGTAACGATAGCCGGCGGCGCGCAGCAGCCAGACCATCATGCTACTCCTTGGCACCCTGGCGCGTGCCGCGGGCGATCCAGAGGACGCAGGCCATCAGGGCGGCGATGAAGGCGTCGGTGATTTCTGGCTGGCGATTCGGAAGGTGGCGCTGCAGGATCTCGAGCAGCAGGAGCGCTGCGGCCGTGACCATCCCGGCGTCGCGGTAACGATAGCCGGCGGCGCGCAGCAGCCAGACGATCGAGCCGTATTCGAATGCCTTGCGAAGCAGCACGAGCGCGGCATTCTGGCGCTCGCCGGCGAACGTGGCGGCAAACGGAATCAAGGAGAAGCGCTGCGCTTCGCGTACGAGGCGGAAGGGCTCGAGTTCGCGGAGTACGATCGCGAGGGCCAGCAGACAGGCGCCGGCGACGATCTTCGGTTCCTCCTCGGGGAAGGTCCACAACAGGAGCGCAATGGCCGCCCCGAGCAGTTCCGCGGGAGCAAGATGGCGGCCCACGATCAGCAAGCGAAACGGCAGCGCGAGCATGGCGAGTGCGAGCCACGGCGCCTTGAAGCGCCCTGCAAGGGAACGCAGCAGCAGCGCGAACGCGAACCACTCGGCGGCGGCCGCGACCACTTCCACCACGGAGAAGGTCGAGCCCGTGAAGCGCGCCAGATTCTCACGCAGACGTCCCAGGCTGAAGAGCGGTACGAAGGGGTATAGCTGATAGCCCGCCCACGCGCAGGCCAGCAACAGCGCGCCCGCGGCTCCACGGCGTGATTTGCGAGGCCCTGTAAGCCGGGTCAACTCGGGCTGGAACAGCAGCGCAACGGCTGTGCCGCCGATCGCGCCCAGGAAGTTGCAGAGGACGTCCATCAGGCTGCAGGTGCGGCTGCCATCGTAGACCTGCAGCATCTCGATCGACGCCGAGAGCCCCAGGCCAAGCAGGATCGCACACAGCGCGGCGACGATGCGCGGTACGCGGCGCGCCATCGCCAGGAACGCGGTGACGCCGAGCGGGAAGTAGAGCAGCAGGTTAACGCCGGCGTCGCGCCACAGGAACTTATCGATCCGCGCGGGCCAGGCGTGCAACAGGATGAAAAGCGGGCTTGCGTCGGTGCCGTCAAAATCGAAGTGGAAGGGGTAGAGCGATCCGTAAACGATGAACGCGATGACGATGAGGAGCAGCCGGAGCACTAACGTCTCGCGAAGCGGCGCAGGCGAAGGATCTCGGCGAAGGAGATGCACAGGTTGACCACTCCCAGGCCGCTCACCGCGCCGCGGACGTACATGTTGTCCCAGTAGTCGCGCAGGTTGGGGAGGACGCCGGAAAAGTAGTTGCCGTCCCAGTATTCGGTCCACGGAAAGATCAGCAGGAAGAGTCCGATTTCCAGGCAGAACGTGATGAACACGACCGCCGACATCTTGTGATACCAGTGGTAGAGCGGCGGAGCTACGGGCAGTGGACGGTGGATCTCTTCGACCATCGGTTCCTGCGGATCGGGAGGCATCATGCCGCGCCCGCCGTATCGAAGAGATCCAATTGCGGATCGCAATCGAGGGGGAATCGCGAGTGGATGCGGACGGGTTCGAAGCTCAAGCGGTGCAGCGGAGTGGGGCCATATTGTTCGATGGCCCGGTAATGCTCCGGCGTGGAATAGCCCTTATGCGAAGCGAGGCCGTATTCCGGGAAAATCTTGTCCCAGATGCGCATGTTCTCATCGCGCGCGACCTTCGCCAGGATGGATGCCGCCGCAATCGCGTGGCATCGCTCGTCGCCCTTGATGAGCGCACGCTGTGGAAGCGCGACGGTGAGCGGAACGGCGTCGACAAGCAGGAAATCGGGTGCGGGATTCAGGCGGCTGACGGCGATTCGCATTGCCATGCGCGATGCCTGATAGATGTTGATGCTGTCGATCGTGGCCGCGTCGACAGCGGCGACAGCCCACGAGACAGCGCGTTCCCGGATGCGTCCGGCGAGCACTTCGCGACGCTCGGGATCGAGTTGCTTGCTATCGTTCAGGCCGCGAATCGGATGCTCCTCGGAGAGAATCACAGCTCCGGCGAACACGGCGCCGAACAGCGCGCCGCGGCCGACTTCATCGATGCCGGCAACAGCGTGAAAACCGCGCGCACGCAACTCACGCTCCAGAGTAGCTTCACAACGGAATTTGCCACCCGCCGGAATCGGCCGCATGGCGAATCGAAACTATTCGCGCTCTTTCAGACGGGCAGCCTTGCCCTTCAAGGCGCGCAGGTAATACAACTTCGCGCGGCGGACGCGACCTGTGCGAACGATGTCGATGTGATCGACCACTTTGGCGTTAATCGGGAAGATACGCTCCACGCCTTGGCCGAAACTGACCTTGCGGACCGTAATGCTTTCGCCCATGCCCATGCCGTTGCGGGCAATGAGGACGCCTTCGAATGCCTGGAGGCGCTCTTTCTCGCCTTCCTTAATCTTTACGTGCACCTTGATGGTGTCGCCGGGGCGGAACTCGGGGAATGCCGCTTCCCGTTTATTCTTATTGATGTACTTGGTCAACAACGCGTTCTGCATGACAATAATCCGTAATCCACTAGTGTACAACATCTTGGCATCATCTGGCCATGCTTCAATTCGCTTCAGGGGCCGACTGCCCGGCGGTCGTCACACCCGGCGGCAATTCCATGATCCGGATGTTCCGAAAGTAGATCTTCGCGCCCTCGGATTCCATGCAAATATAGCCTTTCTTTTGTGAGGTATGGCTGATGCCATTGACGAACTTGCCGTTGACGGACAATTTGATCACCCCATCGACCGCCACCACGTCGTACGTGTTCCATTCGCCCCGCCCCTTACAGCGATTCTCGATCGACATGCTGCGCACTCCGCGCGGGTTGTCGGGCGTGGTCTTCACGCTGCCGACGCCGAACAATTCGCCGTGCACATAGGCGAGCGGCGGAGTCTTTCCATCCTGCTTGTGGAGTTCCGGCCACTCCAATTCCAACATCTGCACTTCGACGCCGTCCGGAAACGGGCTGCCCGGGTTGGCGCGCGGTCCGCTCCATAGGAACATGCCGGAGTTGCCGCCCGGCTCGGTGTGCATCCACTCCACATGCAGAACGAAATTCTCGTACTGCCTGACGGTACGCATTACGCCGATGGGATGTCCTGTACAAACGAGCATGCCGTTTTCCACCTGCCAGGTATCCGCGGCGGTGTTCACGTTCACCCAGCCCTCGAGGTCCTTGCCGTTGAACAAATCGCGAAACGCGGGGACGTCGGCTGCAACCAATAATCCCGCCATCAGGATCGCGGCGCCAAATCGTTTCATGCACCCGATTCTAGCGCGGCGGTAGAATGACGGCTTCAGACTGTTAGATCAGGGAGTGACGCAAATGGTAAATCGCAGGATGTTCCTTCTCGGCTCGGCAGCAGCGGCGGCAGCCGGTCAATCGACTTCGCAGGCGGTCGGTACCGGTATGATCGGCGTCGGCAATCGCGGCTCGTATCTGCTGCGAGGCGTGATGTCGCAGCCTAATGCGAAAGTGCTGGCGCTGTGCGACATCAAGCCGGACCGGCTCGACAAAGCCGCGACTGCCGCCGCCAAAGACAACCCCGCCACCTACGCCGATTGGCGGAAGATCATCGACCGCAAGGATGTGGATGCGGTCTTCATCGCGACTCCCCCCGATCTGCATTCGGAGATGGCGGTGGCGGCGCTGCGCGCGGGCAAGCACGTGTACTGCGAGAAGCCGATCGGCATCACTCCGGCGCAGGTGCGCGCGGTTATGGAGGCCGCGAAGAAGTCGAACAAGGTCTTCGTGCCGGGCCAGCAACTGCGTTCGATGAAGGAGTACATCGAAGCGGTGCGCAAGATTCGCGACGGCATCATCGGCGACGTCATCATGGTCAAGGCGCAGCGCCACGCGACGGCCGACCTTCCCCACGATGGCACGTCCGGCGATTGGTATTTCGACGTGAACCGCTCGGGCGGGTACCTGATCGAGCAATCCGTGCACAACCTCGATCTTTGCAATTGGGCGATCGGGGCGCATCCGACTCGCGCCTCCGGGATCGGCGGCATTCTGCTCCACAAGAACGATCCGCCCGGCCGGACGATTTTCGATTGCGGGGCGATCAACTACGAGTATCCCGGCGGCGTGATGATGTCCTTCACTCAGAATGTATTTCATCCGCGCGGCATGCCGAACGGCAATCAGTACATCTACGTTTATGGTACGAAGGGCGCCGTCGATCTGATGGGCACGCCGACGCTCTACAGTCTGACCGGCGATGCCAAGCCCGTAGTCGTTGGCGAGAAGGCGCAGCCCGACGATCCGCATGCGCATATCGCGGCGTTCTACAACGCCGTGGTGAACGGAGGGAAACTGCCGGCCGATATTACGATCGGCGCGACCGCGGCGTTGACCGCGATCCTGGGACATCAGGCGATGACGAGCGGGCAAGCGGTCGATTGGAAAAGTCTGGGAGTGGAAGTGTAGGCGCTACCCGCGAAGCAAATCGGGGCGGAACTTTTCCGTCTTTTCCCGCGCGATCTTGCGGCGGAATTTGCGGATTTCCTCGTGGTTGCCGTTGAGCAGGACCTCGGGCGCCTTCCAGCCGCGAAAGTCGGCGGGGCGCGTCCAGTGCGGGCAATCGAGCAATCCTTCGCCGTGGCCGCCGTCCTGAAACGATTCGAACGCCGACGACGCCTCGTTCCCGAGCACTCCGGGAAGCAGGCGCGCCACAGTATCCACAATCACCGCCGCGCCCAGTTCGCCGCCGCTCAGGACGTAGTTGCCGATCGAGACTTCCTCGTCCGCCAGGTGTTCGGCGACGCGCTCGTCGACGCCCTCGTACCGGCCGCAGATCAGGAGGATTTCGGCATTCTCTTTCAGGCGGTTGGCCATCGGCTGGTCGAAGAGGCGGCCCTGCGCGGAAAGTAGAACGACTTTCTGATCGGCGCGGCGTTCGGGCCAGATGGTTTCGACCGCGGAGAAGATCGGCTCG
>JAOAPT010000017.1 GCA_025463045.1 Candidatus Solibacter sp. | reverse complement strand
CTGCGGATTGCTGAATGCCACGCCGAGCGTGAAGTCGCCCTCCGCGATCGCCGGGAATGGAAACTCCACGCCGATCGTCGATCCCGGCGTTTCCATCTTCACGTACTTGTTCGCCGCCTCGTAGACATACTGCGTCGCCGCCGTCAGCATCGCACCGCACGGCGCATCCCGCTGGACGTGCAGCACCGTCTGGAATCCCTGCCGCTTGCTCAACTCTGCCGCGCTCTTGATCTCTTCATCGATCGCGTACTGCCATTCGCCGGGCTTGCGCGTCCCCTGGTAATCGAAATACGCGACGCCGCTCTTCAGATTGAGCGAGCTCTCGCCGGCCAGCGCCTTGTCCACCAGCCCCTTCGCGATCTCCGCCGTCGGGCCGTCCAGCCGCGTGACCACGAACATCTTGAATTTGTCGCCGGCCACCTGATCGGTCCACTCCGCGAAATGCGGAGGACGGCTGCCCGTCGCCGCCGAATACGGATTGCGCAGCGGCGGCTTCTGGTCCTCGTGCCCCACGTACATCATCGAGATCACCGAATCCACGCCCAGTGGGCCGGCCTTCAGCGGCACTCCATAGGTCGGCACGATGTAGATGATCTTGCGCCGCATCGCCCCGCCGTTCGCGTCGAGATATTTCTTCAGCGGCGTCTCGATCTGCTCTTTGTATTCCTCCGGCGAGACGATCTCCGCCGGCGACGTCTTCACACGAAAAATATTCCCCGCCGGAATCCCGCGCTTCGCCGCGTAATACTGACCGACCGCCACGCTCTCGGCCACGCGATCGTTCACCAGGATCAGCACGCGATCCTTCAACGGAATCGTCTGTCCCAGCGCAGCCCCGGCCAGGATTAGGGCCCACAACCCGCGCATGTCAGCTCTTCCTTTCGAGGATCGCTTGCCGCACTTTCAGATAGCCGCTGCCGCCGAGCGCCTTAGCCACCCGCTTCGCCTTCCACAACGCCGCCTGCCGCCAGCACTGCGCGCGATTTCCCGCCGCGAAGCCGCCCGACCATTCCGGCGCCATCCCGCGCTGAATCACGTACCGCCCAATCAACAGGCAGCCGTTCAACGCCGCCACCTGCGCCGTTGGCTCGCTGGTGAACAGCACGTCGATCCCCGCCGCCGCTGCCGATTCGCCAACCTCCCGCGAATAGAATCCTCCCGGCACCGACGCAACGTTCACCGTCGCGCCCACCACGTCCGCGAGCCGCACAACGCTCTGTCGCCATTCGCGATCCAGCTCCGCGCGCGTCAGCGCCGCCATCCGCGTCGGGTGCGAGCACGAGTGGCTGCCGATCACGTGTCCGCGCTGGTGCAACTCCCGCACTTCGTTCTCGCTCAGAAATCCGCGAGTGCCGATGCGATCCGTCGTGATGAAAAAATGTCCGCGCCAGCCGCGCGCTTCCAGCAAGTCCGCGATCGGATGATGAAAGCTCACGCCACCATCGTCGAACGTGAGCAGCACTGGAGCGCTTTGCAGATCGCGCACTGTCGTCACACGAGCCGCGGCCGCCGCGATCGCATCCAGATGCCGCGCAAAATCCTCGCGCCGGAGCTTATACACATGCGCGCCCTCACCCGGAAAACCGCTCGATTCGAAATCGCCGTTCTCCACCACGTCGTGGTACATGATCGCGTGCGCCCGCATGCTCTCTATCCTACAGACCCATCGGTCCGTCCGCGTCCCCGCGCGTGAAATGAAAGTTGCCGTCCTCATTCCCCGCCAGCTTCGCTAATTCCGGCGACAGCGCCGACAAGTAATTCGAAGGCCCTTCGCGAAAGCCCGCCTCGCGCAGTCCACGCCCCCACGCCGCGTGCGATTGATTCGACACGATCAGGTCCACTCCGCGCTGCTCCAGCAGGCTGGTCGCCGCCCGCACCACCGCGGGCACCGACTCGATCGGCGCGAATCCGTCCACAATCGTCCCCAGCCGCATTCCGCCGAACTGCTTGTGATCTTTCAACTGCGTATCCAGGACGATCGCCCATCCGCCCGCCGCGCGCACCCGCAGGAACCTCGCGCTCACCGCCGGATAAATCTCCTCCAACGTCGCCGCATCGCGCACCGCCGTGAGCCCGTACCCGCCGCGCGCCCTATCCCAAACCTCGTCCGCCCACGGCCCGAAGCCCGCGCCTAAATCGACCTTCTCCAGCGGAAGCGCCCGCGCCATACCGAGCGCCTTCATACCGATCCAGCCCGTGCCCGTGATCGCGGCCACGTCCATCGCCAGCCGGCGATACGCCGACGTGCGCACCGCGCGAATGTTGCGCAGAAATCGCGCGGGATGCAGCACCTTGAAGTAGAACGGCACCGCGCTCATCTGCCACTTCAAGCGCTTCAGCATCTGCGGCAGCGCGTTCTCCCAGCCGCCCATCCCCATCGCGTAGAGTCGCGGCTCGCGCGCCAGTGCGTCGCGCACGAAACGCAGTCCGAGCCCCGAGTACTTGCGATCGATCAGCCCTTCGGAAAGCGGTAGCCGGTAATGCGCCGCCTCGACGATCTCGCCCGCCGCCTGGAAGCACTGCCGCCGCAGAATATACCCGCCGCGCACCGTGCCATCCTCGACGGCCAGATACAACTCCATCCGCGGAAACCACCCCGGATCCGGAGTTTCAGGGAAGCGCTGCTCGGGAACCACTCCCTGCGCATCCAGGCGTGCATTGAACGCCCGCACCGCCGCGATCCGGTCCGCGGTGTACCGCAGGATCTCCAATGCCATCAGACGCCGCGCCGGGCGGAAACCAGCCCCGCGATCTGCCCCACCGTCTTCGCCGACTCCATCTCCTCCGGTGAAAACTGGAAGCCGTATTCTTCTTCAATCGCTAGAATTAGATTCAAGTGCTGCACCGAGTCCCAGCTCTCCACAGTCTCTGCCGACGAGTCCGCTGTCACGTCGGTCAGTAGCACGTCGGACGCGATTTGTTGGACCCGGCTCAATACTTGTTCGTTCATAGCCAAGATTGTTTCATTATGACATTGTGCCCCTCGTGATCGAATTGAACCGAATATGAGCGCCGTGCCCAAAAAGCCCGTCATGTTAATGGCGCGCGAATTGGGATTGGGCGGCTCCGAACGCCAATTGGCGGAGATCGCCCTGGCGCTGGATCGCGACCGCTTCGCGCCCCACGTCGGCTGCTTCAGCACCGGAGGCTTTCGCGCCCACGACCTGCGCGAGGCCGGCGTCCCGATCCTCGAACTCGGCGTCCGCTCTCTCGTCACCGGCTCCGCGCTCGCCGGCGCGTGGCGGATGGGCCGCTACCTCCTCCGCCACAACATCCGCCTCGTCCACGCCTTCGATGTCCCGCTCGATCTCTTCGGCGTCCCCGTCGCCCGCTTTTTCCACGTCCCCGTGGTGCTCTCCAGCCAGCGCGCGCACCGCGCCCTCACCCCCGGCGCCACCCGGAACCTGCTCCGCTTCACCGACCGGATCGTCGATGGCATCGTCGTCAACTCCCAATCCGTCTCCCGCGAACTCCAGGCCGAGGACGACGTACCCGCTTCCATGCTCCGCCTCGCCTATAACGGCGTCGATACCGACCTCTTCACTCGCGATGGACCGCGCGCCCCGCTCCCTTGGACCGACGCCACCGTCGTCATCGGGATCATCTGTGCCCTCCGCCCCGAAAAAGGCCTGCTCACGCTCGTCGAAGCCTTCGATCGCATCCGCGGCACCCATCCCGGCGCCAAACTCCTGATCGTCGGCAGCGGCCCCATGCTCGAACAGCTCCAGTCCCGCGTCGGCCCCGATTGCCACTTCGAACCCGCCCAGCGCGACGTCGTCCCCTGGCTGCGGGCGATCGACATCTTCGTCCTGCCCTCGCTCTCCGAGGCGCTCTCCAACTCGCTGATGGAGGCGATGTCGACCGGATGCTGCCCTGTCGCCTCCGAAGTCGGCGGAAACCCGGAACTCGTCGAGGACGGTCGCAACGGCCTGCTCTTCCCGGCCGACAACGCCCGCGCCCTCGCCGCCTGCCTGACGCGCCTGCTGGACGACCCGCCCCTCCGCCAGCGCCTCGCCGCCGCCGCCGCCGCCCGCATGCGCGAACGCTTCACTCGCGCGGCGGCCGCCCGCACCATGGCCGCCATATACGACGAATACCTGGGAGCTTGAGATGGCGCTGCCCGCCGCCCCTGTGACGTCTGTTAAGCTAATCCATTGATGACAGTTGATGAGATTCGTGAACTAATCAACCTGGCTGCCGAGACCGGAATCGCGGAACTCGAAGTGCAACGTGGCGACAACCGCGTGCGCATCCGCCGCGCCGGTTTTGCCGTCCAGGATGTCGTGATCGGCCCCCCGTCCACGGCCGCAGTCACGCTCCCCGCCGGCCCATCCGCCGCTTCCCAAGCCGCTGAGCCCGGCCGCGAGAAAGGCGAAAAGCCCAACGATCCGAATCTCTTCCTGGTCAAATCGCCCATCGTCGGCACCTTCTACGAGGCGCCCTCGCCCGAACTGCCGCCCTTCGTGCGCGTCGGCGAGCGCGTCCAGCCCGGCAAGGTGCTCTGCATCATCGAGAGCATGAAATTGATGAACGAAATCGAATGCGAAACCAGCGGCGTTGTCGAAAGCAAGCTGGTCATGAACGGGCAGCCGGTGGAGTACGGGGAGGCTCTGTTTGCCGTCCGTACCGTTTAAGAAGATCCTCATCGCCAATCGTGGCGAAATCGCCGTTCGCGTCATCAGCGCCTGCAAGGAACTCGGAATTCAGACTGTCGCCGTCTACTCCGAAGCCGACCGTTACAGTTCTCACGTCCGCTTTGCCGACCAGGCCATTTGTATCGGACCTGCCAAGAGCGCGCGCAGCTATCTCGACATCGCGTCCATCATAAGCGCCGCCGAGATCACGAACGTCGACGCCATCCACCCCGGCTACGGCTTCCTCAGCGAGAACGCCGGCTTCGCCGAGGTCTGCGAGACTTCCGGCATCAAATTCATCGGCCCCCGCCCCGACGTCATCCGCCTGATGGGCGTCAAAGAGCGCGCCCGCGCCTTCATGCGCGAAATGGGCGTTCCCGTCCTGCCCGGCTCTCCCGGCGTCCTCACTTCCGCCGAGGAGGGCCTGGAGCTTGCCGAAAAAATCGGCTATCCGGTCATCCTCAAGGCCTCGGCCGGCGGCGGTGGACGCGGCATGCGCGTCGTTAACAATCCCGACGAGCTGCCCTCCAATTTCATCCAGGCGCAAAACGAAGCGGGCAGCGCCTTCAGCTCGGCCGACGTCTACCTGGAAAAATACATCGGCGCCCCGCGCCATATCGAATTCCAGATCCTCGCCGACGAGCACGGCAACGTCGAAATCCTCGGCGAGCGTGAGTGCAGCGTCCAGCGACGCCACCAGAAGCTCCTCGAGGAATCGCCGTCTCCCGCCGTCACCGACAAACAGCGAGCCGAGATCTCCGTCGCGCTCCGCAAGGCAATCACCCATGCCGGGTACACCAACGCCGGTACCGTCGAATTCCTCATGGACGAGAAGGGCAATCTCTACTTCATCGAGGTCAACGCGCGCGTCCAGGTCGAGCACCCCGTGACCGAATTCGTCACCGGCATCGACATCGTCAAGAGCCAGATCCGCATCGCGCAGGGCGAAACGCTGAAGGAAATCCTGCCCGGACCGGTCGAACTCCGCGGCCACTCCATCGAGTGCCGCATCAATGCCGAAAATCCCGTGACCTTCGTGCCGTCGCCCGGACGCATCACCGGCTTTCATGTGCCCGGCGGCATCGGCGTCCGCGTCGACACCTGGGCCTACACCGATTGCGTGATCCCGCCCTTCTACGATTCCCTGGTCGCCAAGCTGATCACCTACGGCAGCGATCGCACCGAGGCCATCCGCCGCATGCAGCGCGCGCTCGGCATGTTCATCGTCGAGGGCATCCACACCTCGATCCCACTGCAGCAGAAGATTCTCGCCGACCCCGATTTTCAGGCGGGCAACTTCGACACGAATTTCATCAAGCGCTTTACCGGACCCAAATGAAACCCGGTCCGCTGGCCGCGGCTCTGTTGTGCTGCACGCTCGGCGCGAGTCTTCAGTGGCTCACCGTCCACTTCAATTACGGCGGAAACGCGACCGCGCTTTTCATGCACGGAAGCCAGTTCCCGCTCCCCGCCGGCCTGGCCTCCGAGCACATCTACGTCTTCCCCAATAGCGGTGGCTACGACGGCCAGAGCTACCACTACATCGCCCACGACCCCTTCGAGCGCAGCGATATCGGACGCGCCGTGCCCGATCCGTCGCTCCGCTATCCGCGCATCCTCGTCCCCGGCATGGCGTACCTGCTCGCGCTCGGCCGCCCTGCGTGGATCGACGCGTCGTTCTTCGCGTGCAATCTCTTTTTCCTGGGACTCGGCGCGTATTGGCTGGCGATCCTCCTCCGCCGCATCGGCATCCGCCCGATGTTCGCCGCGCTTTACGTCATCGTCCCGGTTGCGATCGTCTCGCTCGACCGCATGCTGGTCGATCTCGCCCTCGCGTCCCTCGCGCTCGGCTTCGCCGTCTACGTCCGGCCCGAGCGCCCCGTCGAGCTCTACCTGATCCTCGCCGCCGCCGCACTGTGCCGCGAAAGCGGCTTCTTCCTGTTCGCCGCCTGGGCTATTCACCTCGCGTGGCAGCGCCGCTTCCGCCAGATCGCCATCTACGCGACCGCGACCCTCCCCGGCATCGCATGGATCCTCTGGGTCCGCACGCAAATCCCCGGCGCCGCTGCCCTCGGCCTCGGGGTCTTCGTCCCCTTCAGCGGGATGGTCGATGCCGCGCTCCATCCCCGCGGCTTCCCCTTCTCCCCACTCGTCGTCGCCGTTATCCATGCGACCTACGCCCTGCAAATTGCTGGTATTTTGCTCGCGATCGTCCTGGCCTTCCGCGATTGGCGCCGCGTCGCCGCCGACCCGCTCCGCACCGCCTGCCTTCTCTGGGCGCTCTACGCCATTGTCATTCCCCCCGGAATTTACGACGACCCCATCTCTTCCCCCCGAGTGCTCGCCCCCCTACTGCTCTTTCAATTCCTCCAGAACACCCGCGTGTCCCGACTCCCGCTCCTCCTAGTCGCCCCGCGAGTCTGGCTCGAACTCGCCCCCCAATTCCTCGGCATCCTCCACGGCATCTGATTGCTAATCTAATCGGTGCAGCCGAGCTTGGTCGGCCGTCTCGCGGATATGCTCACGTCGAAGAACACACACCAATCAGAGCCGCGACCGTAAGGGAGCGGTGGTCCCCCGCGCGACCACTGCTCCGTCACCGTCGCGGCTCCGATTGAAGCCCCCCTCACGCCTCCACTTCCCTCGCCACCTCCGCATGCCCGTAAGCCCGCGCAATGTCCGCCGGAGTTCGCCCGTCCTTCGCCGCGATCGCCTTCGCCCCCGCCGCACGCAGCATCGCGATCACGTCCCGATTCCCGTGCCCCGCCGCCGTATGGAGCGGAGTCATCCCGCCGCCTTCCTGCGCATTCGCATCCGCTCCGCGCGCCAGCAGCATCTCAACGAGAGCCGCATCGTCCGTCGCGACCGCCGAGTGCAGCGGCGCGACCGCCAACCCATTCCGCGCCGCCAGATTCACGTCCGCGCCCGAGTCGAGCAGCAGCTTCGCCAGCCCCGCATGCCCGAAAAAGCACGCATACCCGAGCCCCGTAAATCCGTCGCCCGAGTGCTGATTGACGATCGCCGGATTTCCCGCGGCCAACTCCGACGCCCGCACCGCGTCCCCCAACGCGCAAGCTTCGAAGAAATCCGCCGGCCGGCCCGCCAGCAGCAGCGGCGCGAGCTCGGCATGACGCGTATACACGGCCCACAAAACCGGAGTGGCGCCTTCCGGGGTGCGTGATTGAGCAAGCGTCGGATCCGCA